>JBDTYU010000296.1:0-5066 GCA_040005535.1 Ginsengibacter sp.
CAATACACGAATAACGCAAACCGAGTTTCTTCAATTCTTCTTTTACCATCATTTTACAACGAAGGCTTACCATGTATTTAATATAAAGTTTCAATATTATTGCTTGGAATATATAGAAAGGTAGGTATAATAATTCCTTTCTTACAACCCTATAAGTGAAACATTCATGATTGGGTTAGTGTACATGGAAGTCTACATTCTAAACCTGATGTAACCATATTTAAAAAGCGCTTAGATTATTTATACATTTGTTTTTTACCTCTCTTATGTAAATAGCGATCTTTTCTAAATTACTCTATCATTCTAATTCTATACTGTGTTAAACTTTGCATTCTACAATTTTAATTCTCAACCAGCTAATAAAATGGAAGTACTTTTGTTTTCTGTAAAAGGCTCAACAACAGCCTTTTTATTTTTTTTTAGAACCGAATAGAGTAAATACTCCGTGGACATCAGGACAGAGTGGTTTTGTTATTTAAAGTTGCTAAGATAGCTGTGGGAATTTTAGGAAGATAATGAGGTGTTGAAAGGGTAGGCAATAATTGAATGATTATAGAAAGAAGAGGTAACGATTTTCATTCACAATCTATCTTCGTCTTTGGTTCTAATTCCCTTTATAAATCCTATAGAAAAAATGCCATAAACGATTACCACAATTGTTGTTAAAATGATTAAGTCTAAATTTTCCATCTAACTATTTTTTTTAGAGTTAAGGTAAATGAGCAGTATTAACATAGTAGGTGGCCATAACCCAATAAAGATTGCCCTGTCATGATCTTTTAATATTGTATAATAATACTCCGATATAAAAATGATAACAACAGATAATATTAAAATGGCTATTTCGGCTTTTGTGAATTTTTTTTTCATTTTTTATTAAGTATTACAAGTTTGTGCTTTCTTACGACAGATTTTTTCAATTGTTACAGCTCTTTATTGAAATGCTGTAACGTTATTATATGAATAAGATTCCCTGATTGTAAATTTATATGCCTGCCGGTAACTCAATTGAACAAAAAAAAAGGAGCTATTTTTCTCTCGTCAATTATACATTACAAACAATAATAACTTTTGTTTGAAGATTGCTCTATAAATTTAGCATTTAATTTCTAAATGCTAATGACAACAGGCAGGCAGCAGTAGTTAACTATCTGCACATTATCAGCATCATCTTAAACCCACGTAAAAGGATCGCCTGAAGCAATATGTGTAATTTTTATTCCGGGAACTTTGGGTTGCAGCCATTCAACCAGCCATTCCATTCCGGGTTCTTCACTCACACAATGACCGAGTATTATCAACGAAGTTTTTGAACCAACAGATCTTGCATCCCTTATGTATTCTGCAGTCTCCCATTCATGTACTTCTCCCACAATCAGCACGTCAGGTTTTTCTTTTTCTACAATTGATATTTGCTTTTGGCCTCCTGAAGCACCGGGTAAAATTGCGATACGTTTACATACCTGTTCCATGTCACCAATTACCTTTACATGTTTTATCCTTAAAGTTGATTTCAGGTGATTAATTATATTTTTTAAAGATGCCGGCGGCATTTCCAATACTATTTCCCCTGGCTGGTAATATTGCTGCCAGCCGGCCATTTTTAAAACGCCTGTGAGAATGCCATCAGGACGACTGGCATGCCAGTAATCATGAAAACGCCAGATAGCAATATTGTGTTGATGCAGTAAATCCTGTTTCTTTTTTACTAATTCATTTTTGGCAACCCAATTAATATCATCAGTGTGATTGTAAAATGTGGGTTCATGCGCAATGATGAAATTTGAATTAAGTTTTGCAGCTTCCTCAATTACTTTTATTGTAGAAAACATCGTAGTAACAATACCCGTTACCTGTTGGTTTCCACTGCCGCTTTTTATTGTGTCAACTGTTTCTGCAAACGGAGCACTGGGTATTTCTTTCAAAATGATATTGATGATATCATCTACGGTATATGTTGTTGTTGCTTCAGCATACTTTGCTGACATTCCTAAAACAGGTATGCCAAGCAATGCAGTTGCCCCCGCTGCTTTAAGTGCAGTTGTAATAAAATCCCTTCTTTCAAAATGATGATCATTGCTTTGTTCGCTTAAAAAAATATCGCTCATAATTGTTATGTTTTAAGATGTGTTGCAGGTAAAATAATTTCCGTTTCAATATGTGTATTATCGTGTAATAAATTTTGAATAAGTGAAGCCAGCTCGTTATTACATTTAAATAATTTTTCTCCTTTATATCCAAGTATCCGGAATATTAAACCATTAACCGGGAGTGCTGAAATACCAAATGTAATGTCTTCAACTCCTGATAATAACTCTTTACATTGATCCAATATTTTTTTCATATCTGCATGATCATGTATAAATAGCAAAGTAGATTGATGTGAATATCCTTCCAACTGGCCAATGGCATGTACATTTTTTTTCAAAGGTTCCAGCAATACATTTTCTTTTACCACAAGCTTATTATTAAGATATACATTGGTAACATTGTGAAACCTTGTAAATTTAAATTCTTCACCACTAAGTTTTCTTCCGCATGTAATAATCTCACTCCAGAGAAGATTATGATTTTCAGATAAAAAAATATTATTAACAGATGAAAAGTTTGACGCTTCATGCGGCACGTTGGGATGGGGTAAAAAACAAAAGGATCCGTTATTGTGTACATGTACATTCATACATTGGCTGGCGTGATTAGTCATGGTAAAAAGACGCTGATAGCCCTGGGTAGTCAGATACATTTTTGCATCTTCCTCTATACAAACTTCAATGGAATAATTATCATGATCCAACACACCGGGTGATGAACTCATGATCATCAGCCGTAACACGCTGCCCGACTTATCTTCAGTAATATTGGCTAATTTGAAAGGCTGCCCGCAATAATTATACTTAAGATAAGTTTTATGATTTTTATATCCTGCAATAATATGTAGCTGGCTTTTCATCTGCATAATTCGGGTTCATCAACTTCTTCAAGTAATGCAAATTTTTTTATCCATCCAATCACACTATCAAGTCCGCAACCATCCATAAGATTGGTAAAAACAAATGGATTACCCTTTCTCATTTTTCCTGTGTCGTTATGCATCATATCAAGATCCGCATTAACGTAAGGAGCAAGGTCAATTTTGTTGATCACCAGGAGATCACTTCTCGTAATTCCGGGGCCACCTTTGCGTGGTATCTTATCTCCTTCTGCCACATCAATAATAAAAATAGTTACATCAGCGAGATCAGGACTAAATGTTGCAGAGAGATTATCGCCGCCACTTTCAATAAAAATTATTTGTACATCCGGTACCCGGTTTACCATTTCTTCAATTGCTTCCAGATTCATACTGGCATCTTCACGAATAGCTGTATGCGGGCACCCACCGGTTTCTACACCAATGATGCGGTTAGCCGGAAGCAGGCTATTCTTTGTGAGAAACTCTGCATCTTCTTTTGTATAAATATCATTGGTGATAACCGCAATACTATATTCTTTATACATTGCTCTAGATAATTTTTCTATAAGAGAAGTTTTGCCTGAACCTACAGGGCCGGCGATACCAATTTTTATATAGGAACGGGCGGCCTCACCCCCAACTCCCTTTACAGGAGAGAGTGGACGATCCGTATTAAGATTATCATTATCGTTAATCATCATTTCATTTTTTAAAGCCCTGATTAGAATTTGAATTTCAAATCAAGACATATACAATCTTGAATACAATTGCTCATGCTGCATGCATCGTATATCGAAGGCTGCGCAACAAAAGCCGATCATTTCTTTATCGGGACATAAACTTTGCTGTACCAGTTCATCAATTAAAGGAAATAACGACATTAATATTTCCTGGCCATCCTGTTGTCCTAAAGGGATCAACTTAACAGCAGTGGTGATAAAACTGGTTGCAGCATTATAATAAAAACCTGTAAGGGCCTCCTGTTTTTCGATATTAAGGGCTTGCGCCAATAAGCCAAATGCAATGCAATAATGGCCAAAAGCCTCTTGGGTCCTGATGGTTGCCCTATACTTATTTGGTAAAAAAAATGTTTCGTTATTTTCAAATATCTTCAATAGTCTTACGCCTAATTTATTACTGGCAAGTCTTGTTTCCATTGGCAATTTTACTACCGTACAAGTTTCATCTAACCTTAAAATAGTTTGGAAATCACTATTACATCCTGCATCATAAGCCAGGGAAAGTATTGCAGCATCGGTGTAACAAATATTTTGTGAGAGTTGCTGCGTAACAAATTCTTTTGCTGTCTTTTTATCTGAAATAATTCCTTCCTGAACATACGTTTCGAGTCCAGCAGAGTGAGAAAACCCACCTATAGGTAATGCGGGATCGCATAAGTGTAACAAATGTATAAGGTTGGTTGAGTACATTATGAAGAAGTTGCAGGAATTTGGCTGAACATACTAACGGTACCGGCTACCTGTAAATGCGGTAATATGGTAGTTTTAAAAGCATTCCTTAATTTTCGTTTCTCAATTTTCAGTTGGTAACCAGATGCTTTTAATAAATTGTGCAAAGGCACTTCATAAGGAACGAGCAAATCATTTTCCTCATAAAAAAGAGGTATATGCCTGTTGCCGATTTCATAACAAATAGATGAAGCTGCAAGCATATTTCCCGGCGTAATTACTATGCAATCACAACGTTTTATTTCAACCACAATCATTGAATTTTCATCCTGCCATAAAATATCTCCATCTTTTAAATCAGGATTTTCTTTAAGAAATTTTAATATAACATTTTTGCCTGATTTTGTTTGCTTATGAAGTATGCGCTTATTAGCTTCATACCATTCAATGATAACTTCATCAATTTCAAAGTTCGTTGGTGATATATTGTTTATGTTGCCTAGTTTTTCTTTTATCAGCATGGTTACGTTTAACAAATCAAAACAAAAAATACCGTTGCGCCAAAGCAACTTCACTTACGGGTTCACACGTAATATGTTCACCATCCACCCTTACTTCATAGGTCTCAGGGTTTACATCTATCTGCGGTGTTTTATCATTGTGAATTAAATCTTTTTTACTAATGTTCCTGCAATTTTTTACAG
>JBDTYU010000297.1:0-14951 GCA_040005535.1 Ginsengibacter sp.
GCTGATAAAAAAGAAGCAGTAAAAAGTTCGGGTAAGGCAGAAAATAATACCGGCACTAATGATACAGGTATTAATCGGATGAAGGAAGAAGCCGATCATTATAAAGATGTTACTTCTACAACATTTTTCACATCCCATGAAATGGCAGTTATAACAATTTTAGGAGATATAATAATCCCTAAAGATGATATTAGCGGCAGTGCATCAGATGCTAAAGTGCCTGACTTTATTGAGTTCATTGTTAAAGATAAACCCGAGCACCAGGTTCCCATGCGTGGAGGATTACGCTGGCTGGATATGCAATGCTTTAAGCGTTTTAATAATTCATTTGAAGATTGTAATAAGCAACAACAAATGGAAATGGTAGATGCGATAGCATGGCCAAAAAAAGCTAAGCCTGATATGAAACAAGGAGTAGCTTTTTTTACCCTCATCCGTAACTTAACTGCAACAGGTTTTTATACATCAGAAATCGGGGGCAAAGATGTTGGCTATATGGGCAATGTACCAAACCAATGGGATGGTGTACCCGCCGATGTTTTAAAGCAATACAACATTGCCTACACAGATAAGGAATTGAAAGAGTGTATAAGCTTTTCGTAATTTCCGGATCTGAAATTATAATTCAAAATTCATATTTAAACCTTATCATTTTTCTTCTATTCAATATCTTTATGCTCTTCAGGTTTATAATTTTTCTTAAGCTCTGCAAGTTTTTTCTTTCCGTATGAAATGCGGGTAATTAATGCAAATAAAACAGGAACAATAAATATCGCAAGAGTAGTTGCAGAGAGCATTCCCCCGAATACAGTCCAGCCAATAGTTTTACGGGATTCGGCTGCTGCGCCACTTGCAAATGCCAGTGGTAACACACCAAATATGAATGCAAGCGATGTCATAACGATAGGGCGTAGACGCAGTTTTACCGCGGCAATAGTTGCTTTTGTCACATCCATACCAATATCCACTCTTTCTTTTGCAAACTCGACAATTAAAATGGCATTCTTTGCAGCAAGACCAATGAGTGTTATCAACCCGATTTGTGCATAAATGTTATTAGTGAGATTAGGCAATAATGTAAGTGTGATGATAGAACCTAAAGCACCGATTGGTACTGCAAACAAGACTGAAAAAGGAATGGACCAACTCTCATACAAAGCCGCAAGAAAAAGAAATACAAACACAAGTGAAATTCCAAAAATTAATGTGCTGCTGCTGCCTGCTTTTATTTCCTCACTGCTCATTCCGGAAAATTCGTATCCGTAACCGGCGGGCAAAGATTTTGCGGCTGTTGCCTTTAATGCATCTATAGCCTGCCCGCTGCTGTAACCGGGTTTTGAACTTCCATTTATTTCAATTGACCTGTACACATTGTAGTGCGAAATCAACGTTGGTGTTTCTATAACTTTGCTGGTAATTAATGAACTTAACGGCACCATGTTTTCCTGGCTATTTCTCACATAATATTTTTCAAGCTCATTAAGTGAAGAGCGGTAAGAACTATCTGCCTGGGTAAGTACCCTGAAATTTCTTCCATATAAAATAAAATTATTTATATAAGTACTTCCCAATAATGTGGACATAGTTGTATATACATCGGATATTGACACACCCAATTGCCTTGCCTTATCACGGTCAACATCAAGTTGATAACCGGGAGTATGTGAATTGAAGAAAGTGTACGCCATTCCTATTTCGGGCCTTTTATTTACTTCAGCCAGGAAGTTTCTCGCAACCTTTTCAAAATCCTGGATATTGTCGGTACTTGTAGTTTGCTGCAGTTCAAAAGTAAATCCTGATGTTTGCCCGAGACCCGGGATTGCCGGGGGAGATATGGCTAAAATTCTTGCTTCTTTTATCTCAGCAGTTTTTTGTTGAATCTGCTTTATTACGCTTTGTGCATTATGATCTTTACCTTTCCTGTCATCCCATGGTTTTAATAAAACAAACATGGTTCCCACGTTTGATTTGTTGGAGAAACTAATAATATTTAATCCTGCTAAACCTCCCAATGTTCTTACCTCCGGTATTGATTTTACACTATCCATTATTTGCTTTAGCATTTCAACGCTTCGGGTAGTTGAAGTTGCTTCGGGTAATTCATACGTTACATATAAGCGGCCTTCATCTTCAGGAGGTATAAAACCGGTAGGTTTATTTTTGAAAAGAAAAAACAAACCTATAAAAATAATGAGCAGTAAAATCAATACATACTTTGTTCCCTTCATCCACATGGCTACACCTCGTGTATAGGATGCCGTTACTTTTCCGAAAAAATTGTTGAATGATGCAAAGAATTTTTCAAATATATTTTTCTTTGCTTCTTTATCTTTTGAAGGCCTTAGCATAATAGAACATAATGCCGGAGTAAGTGACAGAGCAACAAATGCAGATATAATAACGGATACGGCAATAGTAATTGCAAATTGCTGGTACAATCTTCCTACAATACCAGGTATAAAGCCTACCGGCACAAACACTGCTGCTAATATTAATGCGATTGCAATAACCGGCCCTGATATATCTTTCATGGCTTTTCTTGTAGCATCTAGGGGAGACAGATTATCAACATCTATATTATGCTGAACTGCCTCAACCACTACGATTGCATCATCTACCACAATACCAATTGCAAGTACAAAAGCAAATAAAGTAAGAGTATTAATGGTAAATCCAAATGGAATAAAAAATATAAAAGTTCCCATTAAAGAAACAGGAATTGCCAATACAGGTATTAAGGTTGCCCGCCAGTTTTGAAGGAATAAAAAGACCACTAATATTACAAGGGTTAATGCTATAAGTAATGTTTTAATTACTTCTCTTATTGAAGTTTTTACAACTGAAACTGTTTCCAGCGGAATCGAGTAATCCAAATCGTTGGGAAATGATTTTTTTAATTCAACGAGTGCCGAAATTATTCTGTCGTAAGTTTCCAAAGCATTAGCACCGGGCGCCTGGTATAATAATAGAAATGCTGCAGGTTTACCATTTACCAAAGGATAATTTCCATAATCAAATTTTCCTAATTCAATTCTCGCAATATCTTTTAAATAGATAATATTTCCTGTAGCAGGATTTGAACGAACTATAATATTGCTGAATTGATTTACTGTGTTAATATGGCTGTTAGTAAGCACGCTGTATTCAAAGCTCTGGACGCCGGGCTGTGGATTGCCACCAACAGTACCCGCGGCAACCTGGAGATTTTGTTCGGTGATAACGGCGGTTATATCGGAAGGGGTAATACCGAGCGCTGCAAGTTTTTCAGGGTTGAGCCATATACGCATACCAAAATCATCGCCACGTGAAACGATATCACCTACGCCTTTTACACGCTGAAGCGCATCCTTCATGTAAATGTTTACATAGTTCCCTATAAATTTAGAATCGTGCGTTCCCTTTGGAGAATAAAAAGCCAATGCAACCATTATGCTTGGGTTACGCTTTCTAACTGTAATGCCTAAACGCTTAACAGCATCCGGCAATGCAGGTTGCGCAATACTTACCCTGTTCTGCACGTCAAGAGATGCAATATTAACATCAGTACCTACATCAAAAGTTACACTGATGCTGCTTTGTCCGCTCGATGTACTGTTGCTTGAAAGGTACGACATGCCGGGAGTGCCATTGATCTGGGTCTCCATAGGTGTCGTTGTTGTTTGTTCAACAGTCTTCGCATCAGCACCTGTGAAGCTGCCTGTAACATTAACTGTTGGGGGTGTTATATCAGGGTATTGCGCAATAGGTAATGTTGACATAGCAATAATCCCTACCAACATTATAACCACCGAAATAACAATAGCAGTAACGGGACGTCTTATAAAAGTTTCAGCGATCATTTTTAAATTTCTTTATCGTATTAACATCTTTCAAATTCTTTTTTACACAACTTTATTTTTTTTATTGTTGGGCAGATGCGGGCTTAGGGGCAGCAGCAGTAACTACTGATCCTTCATGAAGATTTTGAACTCCTTCTACTGCAATTTTTTCACCATCCTTTAATCCATCTTTAATAATTACGTTCGCACCAATCTGCCTGCCTAATTGTACTTTATGCTGGCTTACCTTAGAACTATCACCTACTACATACACAAAGAATTCTCCCAATTGCTCTGTCACAGCTTTATAGGGTATAATTGTTGATTTTTCAGAAGCACTGTTCTTAACCCTTATGGTTGTATTCATCCCGGGCTTAAGTGTGCTATTGTTATTTGGAAATACCAGCCTTGTTTTTAAAGTTCCTGTTTGCGGATCAACAGCACGATCAATTAAACTAATCTTACCTGGATAAGGATATACTTCATCACCAAAAGCAATCATAAATACAGAATCTTTTGGATTGGTCCCATCCTCCTTCAGTTTTACAAACCTGTAAATTTCTTTTTGATCAACTGTAAAATCTACTGCAACCGGGTTATCTGTTGAAACGATATTTAATACTGTTTGCCCTGCATTTACTACTGTTCCCTGCTTTACCTGTGATATACCGATAGTGCCGGTTAACGGCGAAAGTATATTTGAAAATTTCACATTAGATTGAACACTTGAAACATTAGCCCTGGCAGCGGCCACTTGTTTTTTTGAAACTTCAAAAGCAGCATCTGCATAATCAACCTGTTGTTTTGCAATTGCATCATGTTTATCGAGCTCATGGTACCTGTCTGCATCTTTTGAAGATTTTAATAAGTTAGCTTCCTGTACCTGAAGATCCGCAATCGCCTGTTGTAAGTTGGCTTTATATACTTGTTGGTCTATAGAATAAAGTCGTTGCCCTTTATTTACTTTTTGCCCATCTTTGAAATGAATGGCTGTTACATAACCTGTAACCTGTGATGTAATTTTTATTTCATCCAATGCTGAAATGGTAGCAGGATATTCATCATAATACACTGCATCTGTTGAGGTAACTTCTGTAATAGTTACAGGGGTTGGCGGAGGCGGCCCTTGCGCTTTTTCACTTTTTTTATTTCCGCAGGAAGCGATAGTTATTCCGCATATTAGAAGAGGAAATAAATAAAGTCTTTTATAATTCATACTATTTTATTTTAATAATTAATATTTCCTAATGATTGTGCCACATCTACTTTGCTGGAAAGTAGCTGGTACAATGCATTGTAAAAATTTATTTGTGCTGTACGTAAATCTGTTTCTGCATTGATGACTTCGAGATAAGTTTTTATTCCTGACCTGTATTGTAATCTTATTACATCATATACTTCATTTGCCAAAGACAGATTTTCTTTAAGGCTATAATAGTTATAGAGATTACTTTTATAAGCTGCCAATGCCTGCGCATATTGTGTGTTTATATTATTCTGAATATTTGCTATTGAATTATCCACCTGCCTTACTTCCAACTCTGCCTGTTTTATTTGCTGCAATCTTTTTCCTCCCTGGAAAATAGGAATGGATAGTAAGATGCCTGCATAAGAGTTTGGATAACTTTGGTTGTATAATTTAGAAAACCTGTTATTAAGATAGTTGAGATTATAATTTCCAAATGCAGAAACTTCGGGTAAAAAACTCCATTTGTAATATTGCAAATTATACTGCTGTAATTTTCTTTGTGTTTCTAATAACTGAATTTCTATTCTGTTAGAGTAATTTACATTTTGCAATGTGTCTAAAAAAATCTCATTGGTCATTTGGGCGGAATCATAAGCCAACTCAAAATCACGTGAAGATGGAAAGCCCATTAATTCTTTTAAAAGACTATATTTTGCTTTTATTGTTTCATCGCCAAATTTCTTTTGGGCCTTTGCATTGTTTAAGGAAATGGTAGCTCTCTTATAATCTGTCTTATCTGTAATGCCGCTCTGGTATTGGTAATAAGCATCTTTCAAACTTATTTCGATTCGTGCAATGTCCTGCACGGTTACATTTATTTGTTGGCGGGTAAGAATCACATCATAAAACGCTTTACTTACCATTACGGCAATATTTATATTTTGTTCTTTAGTGTTTTGTTTTGACTGCAGTCTCACATCTTTTGAAGTACGGGATGCAAGAAGTACATCCCGCTTAAAAATATTTTGTGTTGCACCTAACAGTAAACCGGACGTATTTTGAGATCCGATATCAATTACCATTCCATTGAAATCAGATGTTGGCAACTGAAAATTGCGCTGAAAATTGTAATTAAAATTTAGCTGTGGAAACCAGTCAGCGAGCTTGCTTTTAGTAATGGCTTCGGTAATATCTTCATTGAGCCTTGCATTTTTAAGTTCAGGATTATGAGCCATAGCATAGCGGATGCAATTATCCAGAGTAGCTTGTTGCAGTAAACTATCTTTTTCATTTTGCTGTGCTAAAAGCATGTATGGAAAAAATATAATAGCCAATATTAATTTCCAGAACTTATCCTGCCTGTACCTGATTTTTAAATTCCAATTATGCATATACCTTTTTTAAATTCTATTTATTCAATACTTTGTTCTTTGCAATACAATCTGCAATCAATATTTAAACAATCGTTTAATTATTTAATTTAATACCATCCCAAAGAATGTTGGCAATCTTACAGAGGTCAGCATCCTTAAATCCGAAACGCCCCGACAGATGATATTTTGCTGTCGCTGTAATACAGCCAAACACGGCTGAAGCTATCAACATATATTCCATTTTTTTTAAATAACCTTTATCCATACCAAATTGAAAAAATTCATTAAACTTATTTACAGAAGCTTTTGAGACTTTCTGTGAAGCAATTTTTGAATAAGGGGAACTATTAAATTGCTCGGTAAATATTAAAGCGTTTGGGTTATTAATAAAATATTTACAAAGGTTTATCCAGCCTTCAAAGAATTGCTGTTTGTATTCTTTTTTGGTGCCTGCACCATTAAACATTGCTGCCACCATCTCATTTTTTATCTGATAATGCAATTCCATAATTATATCATCTTTACTGGGAAAATAATGATAGATAGTACCTGAAGCAACCCCGGCATTCTTTGCAATAAGACTTATAGGGGTTCCATGAAAACCATTATCTTTTATAAGCTCAAGTGTACTTTTTAAAATTGCTTCTCTTTTACCTGGTATATCCGATTGAACGCTCATTCGGGACGCAAGGTAAAGCCAAAAATTCTTTTAAATTGAATTTTTGAAATTATTTATTTTAATGATGATCCTGTGACCGAAAATTAGAAAAACAAAAATATTTACTTGTATTTTTAAAGTCAGTACACTACTTTAGTGCTTTAATCCGAATTCTTTTTGTGAAAGCCTGCTTCTAACAGTTCCACCAATAAAATTATCTCCGCCCCATTGAATAGTTAAGATCCTCTTATTTGTAATCATCCTGGTTATACTTCATCCTATTTCTTTACTACCCCTGCTGCCCAAAGATTTTAAACTGAGCGTTTTGGTTTAAATTTTTTTATACATCATTTTGATTTTCATGCAATTTAGAAGTCGTCATCTATTAATTTCTCATTGCCGCAACGGGCCGTAAATTTTAATTAAAATTTTACGGAACCTTCTTAGGTTAAAATCTTATCATTAAAAAAATAAAAATGATTTTATGAAGACAAAATTTTTATGTCAACTCAGTTTAATAATACTGAGCACATTCTTTTTAGCGTCATGCAAAAAAAATCACCCTCATTTTTGCGATGGGGATGATACAATAGTTTCAACAACAAAAGTTTTTTCTACCGGATTTAATAATCCAAGAGGCTTGAAATTTGGTCCTGATGGAAACCTGTATGTTGCGGAAGGAGGAATAGGTGGAACTAATTCTTCTACCGGATGCGAGCAGGTTATTCCACCGGTAGGTCCGTATACAGGAGATGTAACCGGTAGCCGTATTTCAAGAATTGACCAGAGGGGAATACGTACCACCTGGGTTGATAACCTTCCTTCAAGTGTAAACGCACTTGGAGATGTAAGTGGTGTTGGTGATATAGCCTTTATCGGGCATACCCTTTACGCTGTAATAACCGGTGCAGGTTGCTCTCATGGAGTTCCATCTATTCCGAATAGTGTTATAAGAATAAATCCGAACAGAACCTGGACAGGGATAGCCAACTTAAGTAATTTTTTAAGCTCTCATCCGGTAATGAATCCTGAAGAGGATGATTTTGAACCTGATGGGGATTGGTATAGCATGATTAGTGTAGGTGGGGATCTTTATGCCATTGAAGCAAATCATGGAGAATTAGATAAGATAACAACTGATGGCCATATTAGTCGTGTGGTTGATGTCTCTGCAACTTATGGGCACATTGTCCCAACGGTATCGGCATTTCATAATGGCAATTTCTATGTTGGCAATTTAGATACATTTCCTGCACCGCATGGAGGATCTAGTATTTATAAAGTAACACCAGGCGGGCAAATTAGTGTGTTTGCTACAGGGTTTAATTTGATACTTGGGGTTACTTTCGATCAATTGGGTGGATTGTATGTGCTTGAAAATAGCACTAACAGTCCCTTTCCGAATCCTGGCACAGGCGATATTGTGAGGATTGATCCTTCAGGGTCAAGACAGATAGTTGCCACCGGGCTTTTTCTTCCAACAGGGATTACCTTTGGGCCTGATGGAAAATTATATGTTTCAAATTGGGGATTCGGCCCACCTGCTTTGGGCGGAGGCCAGATTTTGCAAATCAGTTTTAAATGTGATCAAATTCGTGGCGATGAAAAAAAATAGCATATAAATTGATTGGAGAGTGAATTTTTCATAAGTGTTTTTATATTTTTAAAAACCCCTGCTACGGCGGGGTTTTTTTATATCCTAATCTTCCATGCTTAGACTTATTTATTGCAGTAACGATATATTTTTGTTAAGCCCAAAAACTGTTACTAAATAAAAATAACCGGCTGCAATTCAATATCAGCGATAGTCACAACAAACGTTAGCAAATTAGGTTTTACTTGTTAACTTCATCTTCAGTAACAATACCAGCCTTTGTTCTATCTGAGTTCTATGGGAAAAAATGTTTGCAGTTTTTATTAACGATAAAACATAAATAAAATAATGACCACCTCAACTGTAATATTAGTATTGACTGCAACATGCACTGCTTTAATGGCGGGACTATTTTATTCATATTCCTGTTCAGTTGTTTTAGGCTTAAGATTACTAACTGATGCAGAATATATTTCGGCTATGCAGTCAATAAATAAGGCTATTCAAAATCCCATATTTTTTTTATCTTTTTTTGGAACACTACTATTATTACCTGCCAGTACTTATTTGAATTATTTGCAGCCTTTGCCTGTAAGATTCTGGTTATTGTTGACTGCAACAATTTTATATTTCACAGGTGTTTTTGGAGTAACCGTTTTTGGAAACATTCCTTTAAATAATGCGCTTGAAAAATTTAATCTTCTAAATGCTTCAAAAGAAGCTATTAGTTTACAAAGAACAATTTTTGAGGCACGATGGAATAACTTAAATACAGTTCGCACAATTTCATCAATAGCTTCTTTGGTAGTTGTGATTATTGCATGTATTTATTCTGATAAAAGTCATTTGACAGCCTAAGTGACTGTCTATGATTGCTTAATCTTAAGCGGTCTGTAATAGTTTAAATTTTGAAGTATGCTTTATATGATAATCGAAACTTTTCATCCCCACAAAGTAAAAGATTTGTATAAAAGGTTTGAAGAGAAAGGCAGGCAGTTACCGGCTGGAGTGCATTATATAAACAGCTGGATTGATGAGGAAATAAGGACATGTTACCAGGTATTGGAAAGTGATACAAAAGAAAAAATCCATGACTGGATTCAACTTTGGATTGATCTTGCAGATTTTCAGATAATTCCTGTACTTACTTCTGCGCAGGTAAAGGAAAAAATTGATGCAGGTTAATGCCAGCTTATTTAATGAGAACAAAATTTTCCTTGTGGAAAATGTTTACAATATAATAAACACAACACCTTTTATTAACTGCGAATTGTTTTTTAAATCGATAATGTATGCATACGCTCCTGAAGATAGCAATACTCCTTTAAATTTTCCATCCCATGGTTTATTAATTCCATGATTATCAAAAACAATTTGACCGTACCTGTTGAAGATCTTAACACCGGCATTAGGATAAGCTTCCAGTGTTTCTATAAACCATGTATCATTTATGCCATCATTATTAGGTGTAAAAGCATTTGGGATAAATAATTTTTTGAAAACTTTTACCAGTACATCATCTGTAGCAGTGCCACAGCCCTTATTCGATAGTACATGTAATGTATAGATTACATTAGCGGGTGGCTTTACTAAAGGGTTAAGTGTTGCAGAACCAGTAATATATTGCCCGGGGGACCATGAATAAGTAACATTGGTACCACCGGCAATTCCATTTAAAACTACAGACTCACCCTCAATAATTACTTTATCGGGTCCTGCATCTGCCATCGGATTTTTATCAACCACTATCTTTAATGAATCGGATACTTTGCATTCATCATTGGCAACTGTTAGAATATAAGTAGTAGTTTGTTTTGGAAAAGCGAGAGGATTGGAAATATTTGGATTGGAAATTTCTGTGGCAGGACTCCATTGGTAGGATTCTATATTATTACCTGCACTCCCTAGCTGAATATATGATCCCTCACAAATTTCAGCATCACTCCCTGCATTTAGTGTTGGCTTAATATTTATTTCAGCTATGGTAGAATCTTTATTAATACAACCTTTTGCACTGGTAACTTTTACATAGTACTTGCCCGTATTGCCAATAACGGCTTTTGGAATAAAAGGAAACTGCTCAGAGCTTGTGAAATTCATTGGCCCGGTCCATGAAAATAATACTCCGTCATTGGCCTTAAAAGACAATGTATCACCTGTACAATCACCATGGTTAGACGCAGCAATTACAGGTAACCTGTTTACAGTTATTGAAACTATATTTGATATTATGTAACAAGATGAAATGATCAAGTTGCTACGCTGAGATACCGCAAGCCTGTACAAATAGGCTCCGGGCGTCGCTATTGGTGGGCGTATGTATGTTGTATTGGTAGCCCCCGCAATATTGGTCCAGGAACTTTGATTATTTATGCTAAGCTGCCATTGATATACAGGATTATTATAGCCTGCAGAAACATTTGCATGCAATGTAAAAATGGAATTATTTCCGCTACATACATTGATGGAATCGGGTGCTCCCATTATACCTGCAGTAACTAAAGGGCCACACGCACGAAATGTAATATCGTCTAACAATAAATCATTTCCACACCCACCTGGAGCATTATTGGTCATTCTTAATACAACGGAACTTACACCTGTTGTTGTTGAAAAAAAGAATCCGTATTGTTTCCAATCTGGAACTGCAGGCAAATCTCCGGTTTGATAGGATTTTAAAACCGTGCCGGATGTGGTTTCGATATTAAAAGTTATGTTAGGTTTGATGCCATTACCACCGCATGCAAATGGCTGTAATACATTTAAAATCCAGGCAGCAAATTCATAAGTTGTATTAGGGCAAAGGCCATCAACAGTTTTTACAAAAAAATCACCGGGATTAAAAGATGCGTTTACCACCATCATGTATCCATTAACATCGCCGGGTGTATGATCCTGGGAGATGGTATGCCAGGTGTTGCCAAAACAATTATTAGTAGAATTGGCAACAGTATAACTTCCATCATCAGGACAATCATTAGAAACATAGGAATAATTATTTACACCACTCAATGGTGCCCCCGGATTAGCTCCTGCCCCAAACGTGATGTTTACCACAGGATCCCCAAGACTGCCCTGGCATAATTGGGCAAATATTTCAGAGTTAAAACTAAAAATTAAGAACAAAAAAATGTTTAAAAATTTTACCTGCTTTTTTACCATAATTACACGCTAAGTATTTTAATCATCTTCTAAGTTCAACAAATAAAAGCAAATGAAAATAATATATATTCAAAGGAGATAACAGAAAGAAACCAAAATTACTTTTGTTATTCCTCTTCTTTTTCGCCGTGAATAAAGTTGAAACTGCTAAATGTAAACAAATCCCGTATCACAAGCTGAGGTTCGTTATAAAGCGGATAAAATTAATAAAATTATTAGTGCTATAAAATTATTACGCAGCATATACTATTACGCTACTCGTACCGTAATTAAAATAACAGGCATATTTATCATTTCAAATTGTGAGATTACTTTGATACGAAATATTACCAACCGCAACAAGAATCATCGAAAAGATTTATTGCAGCGATGCCATATCAATCACAAATCTATATTTAACATCACTTTTCAACATTCGCTTAAATGCTTCATCTATTTTTTGAATCGGGATTAATTCTACATCAGCAGTAATATTATTTTCCGCACAATAGTCAAGCATCTCCTGTGTTTCAGGTAATCCGCCTATCAAAGAGCCTGCTATGCATTTTCTTGCAAATACAATATTAAAAGCAGGAATGTGCATGGGTTCTACCGGAAGGCCAACACATACCAGAGTGCCGCCGGTTTTTAGAAATGAGAGATACAAGTTATAATCATGTGGCGCAGATAATGTATCAAGAATAAAATCAAATTTACCTAAAATGGATTTCGTTTGTTCTTCATCGGTAGTTACTACAAAGTTGTGTGCACCAAGTTTTTCAGCATCAGCTTTTTTAGAAGAATGGGTACTAAGCACGGTAACATCTGCACCAAAAGAAACTGCGAATTTTACAGCCATGTGGCCAAGGCCACCCAAGCCTACAATAGCAATTTTATGACCCTTACCTACCTTCCATTGCCTGAGCGGAGAATAAGTGGTAATACCTGCACAAAGCAATGGCGCTGCTTTTTCCGGAGATAATTTTTCAGATACTTTTAGTACAAACCTCTCATCCACCACAATTTTAGATGAGTAGCCGCCCTGCGCAATTGTGGTTCCATCTTTTTCATAAGCGCTGTATGTAAATACGGAACCGTTAAGGCAATGTTGCTCCAGTCCTTCATCACAGTTTTCACAATCTCTGCAGGAATCAACCAGGCAGCCAACACCTGCCATGTCACCCGCCTTAAATTTTTTTACATGATCGCCAACAGAAACCACCCGTCCAACAATTTCATGTCCGGGAACCATAGGATAAATTGACATTCCCCAATCATTATTTACAAAATGAATGTCGGTATGGCAAACTCCACAATACAGTATTTCAATTTCAACATCATGTGGCCCGGGATCTCTTCTTTCAAAATTATAGGGTGCAAGTACGTCGCCGGCATTTTGTGCAGCATAACTTTTAGTAGCAATCATATTTATGATTTTTTTATTGAAAATGGAATGAACAGCTAAATCTACTTTTATTCCAGGAAAGTTAATTATTAATTCTAATAGTTATAATCATCGCGGCCCGATTTTCAACAAGCACAATGTATATAATGGCAATAGAATAATAATGTCTTCTTCACAAAAAATGCTTTTCAAGCATTATCATTTTTCTCATAACCCCCTACTGACAACAGATTTAAAACATTTTCACAAAGCTGGCCATGATAAAATCTCGCAAAAGTTAATCACGCTTGTTTTGTAATTTCCGTATATTGAATTTTGTATGAATTTTTTATGAGTCTAAATCAATTATTACAATCATACCAGGAACAAAACGATGTATGGGATGAAATGTTCACGAATGGTGATATTCGTTCTTCATACAAAAATTTTGTTTCGGTAATTGCGGATTTACCGCCTGTTGAAATGACTCATAAAGATGAAATGGCTAAAAAACTTTTCATGAGCCAGGGTATTACATTCACCGTTTATAGCAGCGGCGAGGGTATAGAAAAAATATTTCCTTTTGATATAATACCCCGCATCATTACCAGCGATGAATGGGCTTTAATAGAGGCTGGCTTAAAACAACGGTTAAAAGCCCTGAATATTTTTCTAAAAGATATTTACCATAAGCAATTCGTACTGCACGATGGAATTATTCCACCGCAACTCATTTATTCGTGCCCGAATTTTTTAAGAGAAATGATGAACGTAGATGTTCCTTTCGACATCTATACACATGTGTCAGGCGTAGATTTGATAAGAGATGATGATGGCAAGTTCTATGTATTGGAAGACAACCTGCGCACTCCCTCGGGAGTTTCCTACATGCTGGAAAACAGGAGCATAACCTATCGTATTTTTCCTGATCTTCTTCCTAAAAATAACGTACGTTCTGTAAAAGAATATCCTGATCTTTTGTATAAAAATTTGCTGGCATTGGGCAACAGGCAAATTAGTAATCCAACAGTAATCTTGCTGTCGCCGGGAATTTATAACTCTGCCTATTTTGAACATACAACGCTTGCAAGGTTGATGGGGATTGAATTGGTTGAAGGCAGAGACCTGATAGTAGATAACAATCATGTGTACATGAAAACAACAAAAGGTTTGCAACAGGTAGATGTTATTTATCGCAGGGTTGATGATGAATTTATTGATCCGCTTGTTTTTAAACCGAATAGCATTTTAGGTGTTCCCGGAATTTACTGGGCATACCGCAAGGGAAATGTTGCAATTGTAAATGCTATGGGTAATGGTGTTGCAGATGATAAAGCTATTTATGCTTATGTGCCTGAAATGATTCGCTATTATTTAAATGAAGAGCCTATATTACCGAATGTTCCTACTTACCAGCTTGCAGATGTTGACAGTAAAAAATATGTGTTTGAAAATATGAATAAGATGGTGATCAAGCGCACAAATGAATCTGGCGGGTATGGAATGCTGATGGGCAACATTGCAAGCGATGAAGAAATGCAAAACTTTAGAAATGCCATTAATGCTGAGCCGAGAAATTTTATTGCTCAGCCCATCATCAGTTTATCGTCTACCCCATGTTATATCAATGGAATTTTACAACCGCGTCGTGTTGACTTAAGGCCCTTTGCATTGTACGGCCCCGATGGAATTAATATTGTGCCGGGTGGTTTAACAAGGGTAGCATTGAAGGAAGGATCGATGATTGTGAATTCATCGCAGGGAGGCGGAAGCAAGGATACGTGGGTGCTGGCG
>JBDTYU010000298.1:0-5192 GCA_040005535.1 Ginsengibacter sp.
AAGGGTATTGAAGCCCTTAAGCCTGAACGTACAAAAACTTTTGAAATTGGTACTGAACTGCGCTTCTTTAATAACCGGTTGAGTCTTGACTTTAGCTGGTATAAGTTGAATAGCCGTGAGCAGATACTTCCGGTAAGTGTTTCGCCTACGGCAGGCTTTACAACTTTTATAATCAATGCAGGTGAAATTGAAAATAAAGGAGTGGAATTATCATTGAGTGCAAACCCGGTTCGTTCAGAAAATTTCAGGTGGGACGTAACAGTGAATTTTTCTGCAAACACAAATAAAGTGCTTTCGCTGAATGAAGGTTTAAAAGAAATTGTTATAGGATCACAATTTGGTTATGGTGGTTCTACACCTACTGTAAAATATGTGCCCGGCTATGCAGTGGGTAATATTTATGGCAGAACTTATCAGCGTTACTATGGAGGTAAGGCCGAAGACGGTGTAACATTGCAACGGGGCCTACCTATTTTAATTGGTGCTAATGGTTTTCCTGTCAGGGATGCAGGACAACGACTTCTTGGTAATTCACAACCAAAATGGATAGGCGGAATTACCAATACTTTGAGCTATAAAAATTTCTCATTGTCATTCCTGTGGGATACGCAACAGGGGCAATACCGGTATAACCAATTAGGAAATTTTGAAGCTGCGTTTGGGATCGCAAAATATACAGAAAATCGTAATGACATAAAAGTGTTTGACGGGGTGCTCGCAGATGGGACCCGCAATACCAAACCAGTATGGCTTGGGCAAGGTACAGGACCGGACGGGGTAAATTACGGTAGTGCGGGGTTTTATAGAAGTGTATATCGTGGAGTTACCGAAAATTTTATAGAGGATGCATCCTGGGTACGGTTACGAAATCTTAGTCTTTCTTATAACTTACCTGAAAGTATACTAAAGAAAGGCATCATTAAAAATGCAACTGTTTCGCTTACCGGCAACAACCTGTTATTGATTACTGATTATACAGGTTTTGACCCTGAATCGAGCAGTACAAGTTCAGGCAACAATGTGGATGCATTTTCAGGTTTTACCTATCCGGCACTTCGTAGTTATCTTATAAGTATAAATCTTAACTTCTAAATTCTAATAACCATGAAAATAATAATAAAATATATATTCATTTTCTTAGCGATTGGGATTTTTGCATCTTGTAAAAAATATCTGGATGTAAATAAAAATCCTAACGAAGCAACAAAGCCACCCATTAATGGCTTGCTTATAAGGACAACTCAAAACACGGCCCTCAATGTTTTCAGAGTATCTAATATTACATCTTATTATGTGCAATACCTTGCCAATGTCAGCTTAGCAGGCGCAACTGACACCTATGAGCCAATTGATGCAAGTGGCACATGGACTTCGCTTTACGATAACATGACCGATATTTATGATCTGCAAAAATTTGGAGAAGAACGGGGAGCTTTCCAATACCAGGGAGTTGCGAAAATAATGATGGCAATGAACTTGCAGTTAGTACATAATTTATGGGGTGCGGCTCCTTACTCAGATGCTTTTACCGGGGAATCATTAACTCCGAAATATGATGATGCACAAACAATTTTTCAAACATGTCTTACTTTGCTTGATGATGGTATTGTTTTAATTCAAAAAAGCGGCCCATCTGAAAATGATTTATCAAAAGATGGTGACCTTATTCATCATGGGGTTGTTGCTGCATGGGTAAAAACTGCACATGCTTTAAAAGCAAGGTTGTTAAATCAATTAAGTAAAACAGCGCAGTATAATACTGGTAATATTTTCACTGAGTTGGCTGCTGCTTATACCTCTACGGCGGATGATGCTTTTATTACAACATTTGATGTTCGTAACCCCTGGAACCAAGAGGCGGTGGATAATGCTGCATTAAATCTGGATGGATGGCTATCTAAAAATTATGTTGATGCTATGACCGGGGCTACTTATGGAATTCCTGATCCACGACTTCCTTTTACGGCTAGCCTTACTAAGTTTGGTGACTATCGGGGTACACGTAATGGTGGCGATAGAGTAGGCAGTGGTACTAAAAAGGAGGAATCTTACGTTGATCTTAATGGATATTATTCAAGCACAAGTTCTCCATTATATATCATTACTTATGAAGAGATGAAATTTATTGAAGCAGAAGCCGCTTTTCGAAGTAATGATTTAGCACGGGCTTATGCTGCATACCTTGAGGGAATAAAAGCCAACATGAATAAGATAGGTGTAGCTGCTGCTGCACGTGACGGTTACGTAAATGATCCATCAGTATCAGTTGGTGAGGCCAGTCTTACACTTGGTCTTATTTTTAAGGAAAAATATAAGGCTTTATTTTTAATGCCCGTAACATGGGATGATGCAAGAAGATTTGATTATGCATACCAGGGATTTCAATTACCGCTCAATGTTGTTACTAATACATTTATAAGAAGGTTAGTTTATCCAACAGTGGAAACTGGGCGTAATAGCGCTAATGTACCTGCTGTAAGTGATGTAACACAAAGGCTTTGGTGGGATCAATAAATTATTGATGACTTAACTTACAAAAGCTGTCTTAAAAGGGCAGCTTTTGTTATGTAATTATCTTTAAAACGAACAGGAAAGATATATAACGGTGAAGATTAAACGCTTTTGAAGATTAAAAAAAATTTATAAGAATAGGAGAGAAAGCGGGGAAGATTTTATCAAAAAAAATACCCCGCAATAATTTGCAGGGTATTTATATAATAACAGTAAACTTATTCTTTTGTCTTGTCTTTTACTTCTCCTTCCTTGGTGTCTACTTTGTGCTTGTGTGTAACACCATTGTGTTTATGTTTTACCATATAACCATTGTGCTTTTTGTGCTTGCTGAATGTGTTGTGAACTTTTTGTGGGACGGTGGATGTTTTTTTTACTTTATCCTTATCGTCCTGAGCATGTGCAACAATGCCAATGCTGAAAGTAAGCATCAGTAAAAATAATAACTTTTTCATTTGTTTAGATTGTTTTAAGTGATGTAATCAAGTTACAAATATATGTCCTTAATTTATGAAAATTGGTTGTACGATATAAAATTATGGATAATCTGCAGTTAGTAAACTACAACCCCGCATATCACTTGCATCACGTCGCCCAAGCACTTCGAAACTTCCGTCTTCATATAGTTTACCTGCATCATCAGTAGCTATAAACGAACACGAGTAAAGGTTGGCAAGGTCAATAATATTTAACAAACCTGATGAAGGCTTTTGGTTCTGTGAATTTTCTGTTACTGCAAATGGATCGTTTTCTTCTCTTATTAAAATCTTCATCCATGGCGGGCATTGAAACAATCCTTTTGATTTTGAATAAGCCTGTGAAAGCAATTCTGTCATTCCATATTCTGAATGAATATTTTGAACGCCAAGTTTATCCATTAAAATTTTATGAATTTCTTCACGGGTTATTTCTTCCCTTCTTCCTTTCATTCCACCGGTTTCCATAATGGTTGTATGCCGGAGCTTCATTGAATATTTTTCTGCAAAATCAAGCAGGGCAAAAGTAACTCCTAATAGTAAAGTAGGCTGTTGCCTGATTTCATTATGAACGAGCGCCTGGTAAAGCTTCTCCTGATCGTACAAGTAAAAGCCGCTATGCGCATTGTTACTTTCTTCAATAAGATCGTTTACCATTTTAACCAGTGACGAATTTTGTCTTTCAACATAACCAGGCAGCAATGCAAGTATGCACCACTTGTGTGGCTTGCCATAAAATAAGTTGAACCCACCTGTAAAGCTTTCTTTGTAAACAGATAAATATTTTACATAATGACGGCTTGTATTTTCACCGGTAGTTCCACTGCTTTCAAAAATAATTTCCGGATTGAATTCAGTTGTTTTGATGATATTAGTCTTAAAGAACCCGACAGGCAAAAATGG
Source organism: Ginsengibacter sp. (assembly GCA_040005535.1). Taxonomy (GTDB): domain Bacteria; phylum Bacteroidota; class Bacteroidia; order Chitinophagales; family Chitinophagaceae; genus Ginsengibacter. The sequence goes on from JBDTYU010000298.1 coordinate 3,891, forward strand.
AATTTCTTCAATTAGGTTTACTTTGGATGGATCTATACCAATTGTATTGACGTATGTTTTATAAACTTCGTTACGTTCATATTGCATCCGGAAAATGTTTAAAGCCATTTCCCTGAAATTATAATACGTGGCTGAGAAAACTTTATCTTTCCATTTGGATATTTCCAAAATGTTATTCAGGTTTAAATATTTAAATTTGAGATTTTAAAATACAAAGATGCGTTACACTTTTCTATTTTCCATATGCCTCTTACTTCTGTTTGCAAGTTGCAAAAAGGATAAATTTGCTACGACACCTTCTCTTAAATTTAAATCGGTAAATACAACTGAACTACATCGGCAGGAGTTGCTTAAATTTACTTTATCATTTACTGATGCAGAAGGCGATTTGACAGATAATGTTTTTGTTCAGAAAATAGTACCTGGCTGCGTAAACAGTAATTTTGAACAATTATATCCATTGCCACCCTTCCCCACTACCAAAGATCAAAAAGGTGATTTGATTATAACATTTGGGTATAATGTTACCGGCTATACTGATGTTTTGGCTGCCCAATGTCTAAAAAATGATACTGCAGTTTTTCGCTTTGTATTGCGTGACAAAGCCCAACATGCCAGCGACACTGTTTCATCTCCACAGGTTACTTTTGTTTATTAAAAGTGCTTATTAAAAAGATCTCCGAATTTATTTTATTCAGCAGTATTTTCATAGCCTCATGTGCAGTAGCATTTTGCATTGAAACAAATCTTCTATTGCATCTGCCCCTTAACACATTTAGTTTTTATTGCTTTGTTTTCGGGGCAACACTTACTCAGTATAACCTTCATTATCTTGTAAAGACAACAGCAGTAAAAAATTCGCAAAGACTTGCATGGTCGTTAAGAAATAAAAGTTTGTGCAAAATTCTTTTAGGAGCAGGCCTCATTTTAATTCTTTTCAGTTTCCTTAGTTTCCGGTTGCATCATTTTATTTTCCTGGCAATTCTTGGAGCCATCGCTTTTTTATATTCATTCCCTGTAATTCCTTTTGCAAAAAAGAAGCGTATAAAAGACTATGGGTTTCTTAAAATCATAACACTTGCATTGATGTGGACGCTGGTTACTGTGTGGTTTCCTGTAAATAACTTTCTTTTCGAAAAGGATATTTTCCTATTTATTTTTTTCAAAAGATTTGTTTTCATTTTTGTGTTATGCCTATTGTTTGATATTCGTGATATTGAAATTGACCGCAAAGAAAATATCAGGACACTTGCTGTTTTTTTAGGTAAAAAAAAATCTTACCTCATCATATATATATTTCTT
>JBDTYU010000299.1:0-10291 GCA_040005535.1 Ginsengibacter sp.
TCTGATAAGCCCGATTCTCCGGGCAAATATTTCTAAGATTAATGGCACTGCCATCCGATAGCTATCGGATCATTATTATTTCATCATTCTTCAAAGCTTTATATGCAATTAATAAATTCCGCAAACAGGGTTAGTTATTTTTTTACTTTAATTAAACAATCACTCAGGGGAGATCAGCAGGATTATACTTCGGGTAGTATTCGCAAAGCCATTTTTTTACTTGCCATACCTATGATATTGGAAATGATGATGGAAAGTGTATTTGCATTGGTAGATATATTTTTTGTAAGCCAGCTAGGAAAACATGCTATATCAACAGTCGGGCTTACTGAATCTTTGCTCACCCTCGTTTATTCTCTTGCCATTGGAATGAGTATGGCTGCAACAGCAATGGTGGCAAGGCGCATTGGAGAAAAAAATCCGGAAGCAGCAGCCGTTGCTGCCATGCAATCTATTATTGTAGCTTTATTCGTTGTAGTATGTATAAGTATTCCCGGTTTTATTTATGCGAAAGATATCCTTAGAATCATGGGGGCAGAAAATGAAACCATTGTTATAGGTACTACATACATTCGTATTATGATGGCCGGGAGTTTGGTGATCATGCTATTGTTTTTAATTAATGGTATTTTCCGGGGTGCCGGCGATCCATCTATATCAATGAAAAGTTTATGGCTTGCCAACATTTGCAATATCATTTTTTGTCCATTGTTTATTAAAGGGCTCGGCCCCATTCCTGCATTCGGGTTAACAGGCGCTGCAATTGCCACAACATCGGGAAGAAGCATTGGAGTTTGCTACCAGCTTTATCATTTAATAAAAGGAAGCAGTATAATTAAATTAAAAGCTGCTCATTTTAAAGCTCAATGGAATGTAATAAAAAATGTAATTATTATTGCAGGGCCAGGCACCTTACAATTTATTATAGGCTCATGCAGCTGGATATTTTTAACCAGGTGGGTTGCTGAAACAGGGGGCAGCGTTGCTTCTGCGGGCTATATAATTGCCATTAGGATACTAATGTTTTTCTTACTTCCTGCATGGGGATTAAGCAATGCTGCCGCAACATTGGTTGGCCAGAATCTTGGTGCAAATCAACCGCAGAGAGCTTCAGAATCTGTTTTGAAGACAGCAAAGTATAATGCAATTTTTATGGGTATTGTTACTGTATTATTTTTTGCCGGGGCTGATGTTATCATCTCTTTTTTTACTAAACAAACCGATGTAAAAGCTATCGCCGTAAATGCTCTGCGCATCATTAGTGCAGGATATATTTTTTATGGTGTTGGAATGGTTTTAATAAATGCATTCAATGGTGCAGGAGATACATGGACGCCAACTATCATTAACTTTTTTGGATTCTGGATTTTGCAAATTCCTCTTGCCTGGTATCTTTCGAAAAATACAGCAATGGGGCCGGTTGGAATTTTTATTGCCATTCCCGTTACTGAATCATTAATGACCCTGGCGTCATTTATATTATTCAAAAAAGGCAAATGGAAAAAAGTGAAGGTTTAATCCAGTTGAAAAACATTTAGTGCTCTATTAATAATTCCTTCATTAGCTATTCTAAATTTTACTTTAATACTTTTGATTATTTTTTTCATGTTCAAAATATAGCTGATGAAAAATATTCTGATTGCCTTATTATTAATCGGGAACATTGTACATGCTCAGACATATATCGCAAAAGCTGTCGCAGGTGTTGACCAGGCAGGTGCTATACAGGCTGCATTTAATAAGCAGGATACAAAAACGGTATTGATTAATACACCTGATATTATTATTAACGGTACAGTTACAATCCCCCAGGGGAAAACACTTAAGGTTGAGCAGGGATACAAGCTTACAGGCAACGGAACTATTAATGGCGGAAGTATAGACGCAGATTACCAGGCCCAGATATTTGATACAACACTAACTATAAATCCCCGATCAGTTAATGAATACTTTTCAGTAAAATGGTTTGGAGCAAAAGGAAATAATACCGATGATTATGCAGCGATTCAAAAAACGATAAACACCTGCATCAGAAATAATATCCGCACGGTTTATTTTCCGGTAGGCCGCTATAAAATATCCAGGCCATTAATTATCAGGGGCAATGCGGGAGCTGCACAAAATGATGATAATGACTCCAGGTCTTTTTGCACAATAGAATTGCTCGGGCAATCCTCGTTTTGGGATAGCAATACCGGCAGTGAAATATTTACTTTGTTCAATAATTCTTTTGCAATTGGCATACAAAATGGAAAAGGTTGTAAGATTAGAAAATTAAAAATATCCGGGCTGTTTAATCCACCTTCGTCTGCTGACACCCGTAAGTTTTACAGTACGGCTTTTGAAGATTTTAACGACGGAAAATGCAGGGATAGCAGATATTCTCCTTATGCAGCCATTGTGATAGACCCATTTACAAACCTGCGAACAGATAAACTTCCGGTTGATGGCGGCTACCCGTCACTGTTAGATTACTATGGCAAATCAGGAAGGCTGCAAACTCAATCCGGAAGTACGGGTACCGAACTTGAGGAACTCAGCATAAATGGATTTGTTACCGGCATTTGTTCATCGCCTAACGGGCTTACACGCAATGCAGAAATTACCATTATCAATAAGGTTCAATTCAGCAATTGTAAGCTTTGCATTTCAGGTGGGCAGGACCAGGAAAAAGAAAATGTTATTTCTAATATTTACTGCTGGGGAGGCACACATACTATTTTTGCCACTGGCTTATATGGATCTCCGCGGATGGCGGGTAACTGGAACATTGATCATGTAAATATTGCCGGAAGTGTAGTACGATTTATTTATAACGATCAGCATGGATATTTTCCCACTTACATCAGTAATGTGTTTGCAGAAAGCCTGGGATCCTTTGGTACATTGAACTCTGAGCTAGCCTGTGAAGTGTCAGATTGCATTTTTGATTTTACTTACCAAAGCCTCGCAGGGCAACAAACTTTATTAACTGCCAATGGCGAAAATGTTTTATTCAGAAGTTGCAACTTCAGATACTACGGACAAAAAACCCCACTGCTAATGCAGGGAAATTGTGTATTTGAACATTGTTATTTCTCCGGACCGGTAATAAAAAATAAAACCGGATCATTTGATAATCCATCTTTATTCAGAGATATTTTAAGCTCTTCTATTTTTCTTTTAGCAATCCCATCCTTATTTACTATATTGGCGGTTACATTTATTTTTTATTACAGAAAACAAATTTTTTGGAAAATATATTATTCAGGCAAACAACAGGCTTAAGTATGGAGATAAACTAATTCTAGCAGATCAATTAACAAAGCTTGTCATCGGTGTGCATAATTTTGTGAATAAGAGGTGAAAAACAATACCTTAAAAAATTTGGAAAAGCATAGATTTGAAATGTATCTTAGTATTCAAATTGAGAAGTGAAAGTCCCTAAAAAGATGGAAGCTCTTCATACGAAAGCATCAGGTTAGTTATATTACGAATTTCGAGAAATTGAAAAATGTAAGAAAAACAAAACTTGATGCTTTTTTTATTTCCCTCACTTACAAATTCCAAAAATAAAATGAAATGTTTTATTTAATGTTGATTTAAAAATGGAAAAAGTAAATATCACCGAAAAATTTTCAAAGATTAATGAATACTGGAAACCCTGTATTACCGGTGAGTTGAACGCCCAGCATATTAAGCTTGTAAAGTTTAAGGGTGCTTTTACCTGGCATAAACATGATAATGAGGATGAAATGTTTTACGTAATACAAGGAAAATTTACAATGGAGCTGGAAGATAATAATATTGAGTTAAGCCAGGGAGAATTTTTAATTATACCAAAGGGAGTTTTACACAGACCCGTTTCTACGGATGAAGTATGTGTAATGCTTTTTGAACCTATTGGAACTTCTAATACCGGAAATATTATTAACGAATTTACAGTTTCAGAAAAAGAATTAAAAACAGTTTAACGAGCCATTATTTTCCAGCATTATAGTATTTGAAAACATTTTCAATTTACTTCAATAAAATCCGGCCTTCTTACTAATTGCGCATTATACTTAAATGCAATATTCGTACTGATATCAAAGCGAAAACTCTGGTTGCGAATATTCTCTTTTAAAAAATAATACCCTCTTAATTCAAATGTCCCGAAAATAAGACTTTCATTTCTTGTCCTTATCCCAGCTCCAACAGTTGAGTAAATATTACTTGTAGATAATCCTGTGTTGTAAGGAGAAAAAAGCCCTGTATTACCAAATATAAAAGGAGCAAACCGAAATGAAGCAATCGACCACGGACTAAAAAAAACAGATTCTGCTTTTATTGTTGCACGCAGTGAACCTCCAATATCTCCATTCCTATATTCGGGCAAAGCAAATTTGCTATCCAAATAAAGAGGCTCATTTAATAAAGTGTTTATTTGTTTCGCAATTCCTATATTAATAAAAGTGCGCTGTTTCCATTTAGTGCCGATTGCTTTCAAATGATCGAAATAATCAATAGCTGCGAGCAGATTGATGTCTTCAAAATTTTTATTATGCAGATAACCTTCTGCACGTACTGTATAACTAAAATAATTTTTCTTTAAATTAAATGATGAACGCTGGTAATTAAAACCGATGAAGGGCCGGGTTATATTTTGCTTTTGAGTATACCCTGCAGTTAGCGTTAGATTAAGACCTTCCGGAATATCTTCATTGCGGCCAAATGCATAGATGTACTGAGATTTATAAAAATTTTGACGGTAAAAAGTTAATGCCCCAAGAACACCGGTAAGGTTAGCATATCGCCAATTATATAAAGAAAAATATTTGCCTGGCAAATCATTAAATTTTTGATAAATGATTCTAAGAGCAATAAGCTTTCTTAATTTGCGGTCTTCTGCGCTGGTTGTAAACTTAGTTGCGCGGAGATTATATCCGGTCCATGCATCAAAATTATAAAACCGGTAACGGATATCGGATAAATAAAGTGAATCAGAAGAATACAAGTTTCTTGTAGAATGATAAGAAGCATTGAACTCATAAGTCCAGTGCATATAACGATTTACTAAAGGTTTTATAAACCTGGTGTAATAGATATTTTCTTCCTTCAACCCATTAAAATTTGGATAAAAGCTTCGATAGCCTACGTCGCCATCAATAAAGCTACCGCCAATATTTCTTTGTAAATACTCAAAGCCCCCGCCAAAATTTTTTCGCCGGCTGATATCATATAGTCCTCGAAAAGAAATGCTATTTCCATAACCGGAAAGATTGTCCTCTCTTATTTCAACATCAGTATTTTTTAGTCCAATCGACCCTAATGAACCTCCAAGAGAAAATAAATCCTTTACAATAACATTAATATCTACTGAATCGCTACTACCTATAATTGGAAGTACTTCAATGCTTGCATCTTGTAAATAAGGCAATTGTCGTAAGAATGTTTCATTATCTGCCATAAGATAGGGAAGCAATGAATCATTTTCAGAAAAAAAAAGATTGTTTCTTATAACAGAAGACCTGGTAATGTGATGAACTTTATTTGCGAGACGGGTTAGAGTTGTTACGATTTTTTTTGATGTATCAGCCAGGGGAATACCAAAGTGCAAATCTTTGATTATTACATGTCTGATGGTATATCCTTCAAATTTTTTATAAAATACATCGTTCCTTTTTAAATCATTTGCCTGCTGTACTTCAGTAGTATCTCTTCTAAAATTTTTGATCATTTTATTGAATAATCTTGGTTTGCTTCTTATCGCTTTGTTAGAAGGTTTTTGTGGAATGGTATCTGTTTGGGCATACAGAGCAAACGGCAGCAAATAAAGTATGCAGGTAAGCAACAAACATTGTAAATTTTTCTTCCCGTATACCATCAGATGTTTTAAAAATAGCGAGAGTAAAAATAGTTAATAATGAAATTGTGTAGTCCTCCGAAATTTAATATTTAAAGACTTCTGTATTGGGCAAGCCGATTCAAAATGTATGTTAATTATTTGCGGATACATTCAATAGATAATATAAAAAGACAGAGCATTAAATCCCAAACTAAAATTTTACCAAGCCAATTACATCAAATGATTCATGTTTTTCAATCACAATTCTTCCTGATCTACAAATGCATGTCTTATCTTATCAATAAGTTTTTCATCATACATTTTTTTTGCCAGTTGAATCATATTATCAAATGCCTGTGCATGCGATATTCCATGACCTATTATTACAGGCTTATTTACACCAAGTACAGGAACTCCGCCATAAATTTCGAAATTGAACCGGTTAAAATGTTCATCAACAATATTTCTTCGTTGAACAATGTCGTAAATAGATTCTGCAAATTTTAAAACAATATTTCCTGTAAAACCCTCACATATATATATATCAGCTTTATCTGGTAAAAGGTCCCGTCCCTCAACATTCCCTATAAAATTGATCTGCTTGTTTTCTTTCAAAAGAGGGTAAGCAGCCTGAGTCAACAAGTTTCCCTTACCTTCTTCCGCACCAATATTTACAAGGGCTACACGTGGATTATTTATATTTAAAATGTGCTTTGCAAATAAAGATCCCAATACTGCAAATTGTGATAGATTTTCTGGTTTACAATCTGCATTAAGGCCCACATCAAGCAGAAGAGCAAGGTCACCATTTTCTTTCGGAAGATAAGCCCCAATCGCCGGACGAAGCACACCTTCAATTCCTTTAATGCTGTACAATGCACCTACCATCATTGCACCTGTATTACCTGCACTTATAAATGCGTCGGCTTTGCCGCTGGCAAGTGATTGAAAACCTAAAGCTATAGACGATTGTTTTTTTTCTTTTAATGCCCTGGTAGGATGCTCATGCATTTCAATTACCTGCTCTGCGTGAACTATCGAAATATCTTTATTATTAACTTCATAATCAGAAAGAAGTAATTGAATTTTTTCTTTATCGCCTATGAGAATTAAGTTTACCTCATGCTGGGGCTTCGATAAAAAAAGCACTACGCCCTTTACAGCTTCAAGTGGTGCAAAATCTCCGCCCATCATATCAATTGCAATATTCATAATTAAAATTAAATGAAGATAATTTTAATACCTGCCGTTTATTTATAAAGCAACATCTTAAAATTTCGTACGCACAAAAAAACCAAAAACAAAGTTGAAGTTAATCAAACTTTATTTTTGGAAATCATAATAAAATATATAGATGTATCAGGCCTTCAAGGGCGCTTTTTCAGCAACTACTTTTCCTTTATAGTAAAGCTTTCCTTCGCTCACATGGGCCTGATGGCGCACATGAGTTTCACCTGTCGTACTATCAATGCTCAATGTAGGAGCAAGCGCCTTATAATGTGTTCTTCTTTTTGCACTTCTTTGCTGACTATGTCTGCGTTTTGGATTTGGCATAACCGTAAATTAAAATATAAATTAATTGTTGTTTTTCTTAAATTTTTCAAGTCCTTTTTGCAATGGATGATTATTTTCAATTACTCCTGACCCCATTTTTTTGAGCATAGCGAGTATTTCTTTGTTACACTGTGGACCACCGATTTCCTGCTCATCACACATTCGTTGCATTGGAACAGTCAATGAAACAAATTCATAAATCCAATCTGAGATATGAAGATGAGTCTCCGTCCTCGAAATATAAAAGATATCCGGGTCTTCTTCACTTTCATTCATCTCATCGGGATGTTCAACCTGCTTTATAACCATATTAAATTCATCCCAGAGATCCATAGTCAATGTGTTACCACACCTGTCACAAATAACATTTACACTACCACCTACCTCAAATTTCAACATCATAAATGATGTGTTTTTTTCAAGCTTAAGATGTATAGTTGCCTGGCAATTACTGAAATCTGCCTGACTATAATTTACAAAGAACTTGTTATCTATTTCATATTGGTATTCATGAATTCCCGGCTTTAATCCTACAAAGGCAATCTCAAACTCCCGCTTATTTCCCATGACACCAAATTAAAGGGGGGCAAAGGTAAGGGAAATCAATTAATTTTTTGTGCAAGAATGCACTAAATACTTATTGTTCGGGTTTCATATAACTTAAAGGTCACACCAAACTTAATGTTTGGCCTATCTTCGGTTATCTCAAATGAATATTCCAAACATTAGAAAATAAATTCAATTCCCTACTTGTGGTCTTTGTATGAGTATCATCACCAATTTAAAAAGAAAGAAATGGATTTGGATAATTGCATTGATTCTGATAATTGGGATACGATTATGGGCAACTAATCATTACAGAGTTGAGATTTTTTATACTAAAGATTTTTATTATTTTTTTGCTATAACTCTAAGGAGCCTATTTGGTTGGATTCCGTTTAGCCTTGGAGATATTTTATATCTCGTTGCAGGGGGCTGGCTTTTTTGGAAAGTAATAAAAAATTGTATTCTTCTTTTTAAAAAGAAATTTAATAAGCAAATCTTTTTAGAAAAAATATCTAAACTCATTTTGCTTTCTGTTATCATTTATATTGTATTCAATATTTTTTGGGGATTAAATTATAACCGCAAAGGGATCGCCTGGCAATTACATTTAAAGGAAAGTGTTTATGATTCCGCAAATCTTAAAGTAATGCAGGAATTATTATTACAAAAAGTAAATGAAACAAAAAAAATACTTATTAATCAAAAAGGCTTTTATCCTGATAAAACAAACTTATTTAAGCGTGCAAAAGAATGTTATGATCTTGCTAAAAAAGAATATCCATTCATTCAATACAAAAGTGCTTCGGTCAAATCTTCTCTTTACGGATGGCTTGGAAATTATTTGGGATTTACAGGTTATTATAATCCATTTACGGGAGAAGCACAGGTAAACATTACCGTTCCTGAATTTTTACTTCCTTATATTACCCTTCATGAAATGGGGCATCAGCTTGGTTATGCCAAAGAAGATGAAGCAAATTTTTCAGGATATCTTGCTGCGTCAAGTTCTCATGATACGTTATTCCAGTATTCAGCTTATCTCGATCTTTTTATTTATGCAAATCGTGAAGTATATTATTTTGACTCAACATCATCCAAAGCTGCAGCAACCCGATTAATCCCACAGGTGAAAGCAGACCTGTTGGAATGGAGGCGCTTTAATCAAGAATACAGAAGCTTTATTGAACCTGCAATAAGCTGGTTATACGGAAAATATTTACAAGTAAATCAGCAGCCAAAAGGGCTTCGCAGCTACAATGAAGTAATTGCGATGCTCATGTCTTATTATAAAAAATACGGAAAAATATGAATGCAAATGGTAAAATATGATGGTGAAACAAGAGGTGTAAAAGTAAGAAGCAAATTTTATTATAATACAATCTTCTTTCTAAAATCATCATTGGAGAGCACTTGTATTTCAAAATCATTCATCCAGCTTTGCATACGGTGATTTTCTTCGCCGGTAAGATCATTAAAAAAATAGGCCATTTCAATTTTAGTACCGCTTTTGAGGGTAGCGTATAATGCCTTTGTAAGAACAAAAATTGTTGAGCCCCCTTTCATACCTGCATGAGAAAGCCAGGCTTTGTTTCCAGGATTTTCCATTAAGGTCTCCAGTACATCAGCAAGAACAACGTAAGTGTTTTCATCAAAATATTTTCTACTGTTGAGTATAGTACATACCTGTACATATTCCTTTGTTGTAGAAGCAGGCAACCTGTTGCTCCATTCTTTTTGCATTTTTAATGTGAGGTCCTGCGGTCTAAATTTTTGTTTATAAGCACTATTGTTTTTCAGTTCTGTATGAATAAAAAAAGCCGCATGGACGTAATCTTCATCGCTCATGTTTTTTATTTCTTTCAGAATTTTATCCTCGTTTAACTTTTTTGGATTTTGATAAAGAAATAAAGAAGAGACAAGAGGATAAATGGCGGTATGTTTTTTAAGCCCCAGAAGGCTTATATTATTTTTTATATTATCAAACCCAAGCATATCCATCAGGTACTCAGTATTTGCATTACTGCTGAAAATGATCATTCCTCTTGCAACGTCAATGAGTTTAACACTGTCGTTAATAATATTTCCAAGCTTCCTTTCATAATTGATCCACCCGGGATGAGCATCACCATCTGTATTTGGCAAATAATATTTTTCAAGTTCACTAAGCGAAACTTTTTTATTCTGATTAAAAATATTGTGGGCAGCTTGCTTGGCAAATTCTATCGCTACCATAATTTTTACAGTACTTGCAAGCGGCATTAATTTGTCTTCGTTAAGTTTAGAAATAACTGTATCATTTTTTTTAAGAAAAAACGACGACCTTGATTTATTTTGTTTTATAAAATTGAGCAAAGAATCTGCTTTAGATTGCGCATGAAGAAGGGC
>JBDTYU010000300.1:0-2491 GCA_040005535.1 Ginsengibacter sp.
TTCCTGTACGCACTTCATCTGCACCAATATACATAGGCACATCAATCTTTTTACTTTTTAATTCTTTTAAAGTATTTTTTACCAATTCTCTTTCGTTACTGCCTGGGGCAAAATTGAGTACAGGCTCGTTGGACGGAAGCGGATAATAAAAATTTCCTGTATTCATATATTGTTATTTAAATGAAAGATGTATGACAGCAATATTTAAAAAAAATATGAAGAGTTTGCTAAAACATTATTTTTTAAGATACATTACTTCTTTTACAAGATTTACAGTACGTGGTACATCCGGCAAATATAGAGCAACGAGATTTGGAGCATAATGCATAGGTGCATCTGCAGAAGTTATTCTCCGGATAGGAGCATCCAGGTAATCAAATCCTTCTTTTTGAATGCGATAAGTTATTTCTGAAGAGACAGAAGCAAAAGGCCATTGCTCTTCAACGATTACAAGCCTGTTTGTTTTCTTAACTGAATCAAGTATTGTCTGCCAATCCATAGGCCGAATGGTTCTTAAATCAATTACTTCTGCGCTTATATTTTCTTTGGCAAGTTCATCTGCTGCACCTAACGCAACTTTCATCATTTTATTGAATGAAACAATAGTAACATCTTTTCCTTCCCTAACAATTTTCGCTTTACCAATTGGTATTAAATATTCTTCTTCGGGTATTTCACCTTTTTCGCCATACAACAGTTCACATTCCATAAAAATAACCGGGTCGTTATCACGAATAGCGCTTTTCAATAATCCTTTACCATCGTAAGGATTACTTACAGATATTACCTTTAATCCAGGAATATTTGCATATAATGATTCAAAAGCTGTAGAATGCTGTGCACCTAATTGACCGGCACTTCCACCCGGGCCCCGAAAGACAATCGGGCAGCCTACTTGTCCGCCACTCATCGCAAGCATTTTTGATGCTGTATTTAAAATCTGGTCAAGAGCCAATGATGCAAAATTCCAGGTCATGTATTCAACTATTGGACGAAGGCCGTTTTGTGCAGCGCCAACAGCTATCGCCGTAAAACCAAGTTCAGAAATTGGAGTATCAATTACTCTTTTTTCTCCAAACTCCTCCAGCATTCCCTGACTTACTTTATAAGCGCCATTATATTCAGCAACTTCTTCCCCCATTAGAAAAACGTTCTCATCTCTTCTCATTTCCTCATTCATTGCTTCCCGCAATGCTTCTCTGAATGCTATTTCTTTCATTATAAAAATTTGATTGGCAAAAATATCGGTTACAGGGCAAATGAGCAAAACTCATTGTTACGTAATTATTGCTGAGGCATAAGTTCAATAAGCTTATCAGTTAATTTTTTTCCAAAAATATTTTTCGCAATAATTTTTCCATCTTTATCAAGCAAAAGATTTGAAGGAATTGCTTTAATACCATATTGATTTGAAGTTGAATTTTTCCACCCCTGTAAATCTGAAACCTGGCTCCAGTTTAGCTTATCATCTATAATGGCTTTTTCCCATTTATCTTTTTTAGTATCATAAGAAACGCCATAAACTGTAAAATCTTTATTTTTGAAACGATTATATGCTGAAACGATATTAGGATTTTCACGGCGACATGGTCCACACCAGCTTGCCCAAAAATCCACTAAAACGTATTTGCCATGTAATGAAGATAAATTCAATGTTTTGCCATCAATTGTTGGCTGCGTAATTTCCGGAGCTATTTTTCCAACTGCAACTGTTTTATAAACATCAATCAATTTTTTTATTTCTATTCCCTTTGCAGAATTTTTAATCTGTTGGTTAAGTAAATTATATAAAGGTTCTACATCTCCTGCTTCGGCATAATACCCATAATTTTCAGTTATGGCCATGGCTCCCCGCATTGATTCAGGGTAATCCTTAACAAACGCTGAAACAACTTTTCTCTTTTCATTTAAAATATCAAAATCTACTTCATCAAGGCTATCCATAACCCGCTTATTTTTTTCTTTATAAGCTTCCTCATAAATTTTACTGTTAGTCTCTTCCCATTTAGTTATATTTTTCATTCTTTCTTTAAATAACCTGTTGTCATCATTGAGTTTGGAACCTTTTACCCCAAGCAGTTTCAACGAGTCACCTCTTCCTGTAATACTCATTGTTGAAGGCTCTATGTAGAATGTACAGTAATCATTACGTTTGTCCGGCATCGTTAGCGTGGCAAAAAATGGCGAAGCAACGGAACCAGCAAACTTAAAACTGCCGTTAGTAATTAACGCAGAATCATTTATAGTTTTATCACCTCCATAGATGTTTAAAAATATAGTTCCATCTTTTATTTTTTCCAATTGTCCGTTGATGGTAAATGCTGAATCCTGTGCTCTGGATATGTAACTAATAAAAAAAATACTTAATAATATTAACCTTTGTTTTTTCATGAATACTTTTTTAGAAAAAATTATATTAAATTTCAGTACAACTCTATTACCATTGCGCTGGCGCCCCCGCCACCATTACAAATTCCTGCGGCACCAATCT
>JBDTYU010000301.1:0-4387 GCA_040005535.1 Ginsengibacter sp.
CTGTAGTTTATTTTTGATAACGTGAATTTAAATTTCATCTTTCCAGTTTGCATTTCATATTGTACAGCAAGACCTGGTAAGGTTTTAAACTGATAATCATAATTCTTATTAAAAACATTTACATCTGTAGTATAATACACCGTGAATGTAGAACCATCTTTTAGTTTTGCAATTGCTTTACGACAATTAAACCCCGCGATATCCATTGTTTCGCCAGTATTTTCAAACATTATTCCTTCATACTTTTTATTATTTTTATCCCAATCCTGTGGTGTAAGAGTAATCATGAGCTTCTGACCACTATAATCTTTCAAAATAACGCCGTCACCAGTAGTCGCATTATAAATTGTAGCTTCGCTGCCAAGGCCACTTATCATTTCAGTACGGCTTTGACTACCTTTTAAATAAACAGTTGTTGTGGCACCATCCAGCATGTCTGCCATTTTTGGTTCTGCATTCCCAGTCTCTACTGAAATATTATACACAAGAATTCCCTCAGTTAGATTCTTCTGCCCTTTTGATACAATACCAATAAAAAGGCAGGTAGTAAATAGTATTGTTTTATAAAAGTTCATTAGTAAAATTTTTAAACTTATTATGCAAGTTCTTTATAAAGACAATAGTGCCGCTATAATAGTTGCAGACTATCAGCCATCGATTATTTTTTTGTATTTGAATTTTTTTTCTGTTGCATATTTTGTAATTTCTTATTACTTTCCTGCATGGCTGTTATTCGCTCCTGCCATTTACTTTTTGAAACCGGTTTTTTCTTATTTTCCTGTAATTGCGCCAATATTTTTTCATGGTTAATAATATACTTCTGTATTACAAACTGGATAAGAAGTGTAATAGCATTAGAAACTGTATAGTACCATGTAAGAGAGGATGGAAGCCTGTTAAAAACTCCCAAAAGAATAACTGGAAAAATAAATGGAAGATATTTCATAACCGGATTGCTATTATCCTGCATATTGCTCATGCCATAAAGTGATATTAGAAGACTTGTAATAACAGCAAGAATAGTAAAGAGACTTATATGATTTCCATAGAAAGGGATTGTAAAAGGCAAATTGTAAATTGAATCATACGACGATAAATCCTTAGCCCACCAAAAACTTTGTCCTCTTAAAGTAATATTAGAATTAAAGAAATTATACAGAGCAAAAAAGATAGGAATCTGCAATAATGCAGGAATACACCCGCCTAATGGGTTTACACCGGCACTGCGAAAAAGCTTCATTTGTTCCATACCAAATGCCTGTTTATCATCCCCATATTTAACCTTCATGGCATCAATCTCCGGTTTAAGAAGTTTCATTTTTGCACCGCTTAAATAACTTTGATAGGTAAGAGGGGAAATAAGCAACCTGATAATAATGGTAAGAAGTGCGATAATAAGTCCGAAGCTTGCAATTTTACTGCTTAAAAAATTAAATACAGGCATAACAAATCCCCTGTTTATATATTTCACAAAAGCAAAAATACCGCTGCCTAAAGGAACCATATTGTACATCTGGTTTCCATACGATTTAAGGATCTTATAATCACCGGGCCCGTAAAAAAGTTGCAGAGGGATTAACGCATCCTGTCCCGGAACATTTAGCCTCAAATTAGCAGTTAATTTTGCAATTATATGCAGGTTTGTATCTGTAGGAACTTCCCACTTTAATTCTGCATTTTCAAATTTATTTTTAGCAATAATTGAACTTGCAAAAAATTGTTGTTTTAGAGCTATCCATTCAACTGCCTTATCAAGTTTTTTATCGTCGCTTTTTCCTACGGCCAATTGTTCGAAATCGTAGTCTCCATTTTCTACATGTGCTATATGTGATTGCTGGATTTCCCACTCAATATCTTTTTCCAGTTTATCGGCCTTTGCCTGCCAGGTTAGGTTCAGTGTATTTTGTGTGATTAATTTATTTACACCATTAAGGTTTATATTAAATTCAATCATGTAGTCATCGGGCAGCAAAACATATTTATGCTCTATTGTTTGCCCATCTTTTGTTTGAAGGCGGAAGCTGATCATTTCTTTTCCATCACCTGTCGCTTGAGGAATTGACGGAGTAAATAGCAAATCTGAAGTTTGAGCAGTCTGATTATTGCCCGTAATAATTGGATAAGAAATATTATTAAAACTACTATCCAGGATTATAAGTGGCTTTTTATCAAAAGTTTTAAAATTTTTTAATTCCACTCTTTGCGGTTGTCCTCCTCTGTTAGTAAAAGTAACTTTAAGAACTTTATTTTCAAGAGTGAAAAATTGTGTTTTTCCCGATGTATCCTGTTGTATAGTTAAAGAAGAGTCTTGTAATGGAGTAATACTATCAGTAACTTTAATTGTCTTTGCTGAAGCAATATTTGGCTTTAACCGATCTAAAGAATCTTTCTGATGCTGCTGTTGTTTTTCCAAAGCCATTTTGCCCTGGCTTGAATAATAAAAATATCCGATAAACAAAAGACCCAATAACACAAATCCAATAACCGTATTTCTATCCATTCCCATATTAAAAAATTAGGTGGCAAATGTACGCAAACTTTATAGTTTCATTATAGTACCATAAAGAGTGGTATCTAAAAAAAAAAGCCCGTTTAAGAGGCATTTTTCATAAAAATATTATTTTTTCTTAGCAGGAGCCGCTACCTCAGTCTTGACATCCGGAGCTGCTTTTGTATCAACCGGTGTCGCTACTTTTGGTACAGTAGCCTCTTCCTGTTTAAGCTGTCGTGTCATTGCAACAGATGCAATTGGAATACGGGGAGAATTTAGAATTTCCATATTCTCAGCCTTAACGTCCTGAACACGTATATTCTCATTCAATTTAAGATTAGTAAGATCGACTTCAATATGTTCAAGTAAATGTTCCGGAATAGTCTTTACTTTTAAAGCCTTCATTTTCACAGCTAACTTTCCACCCTCTTTTACCCCGGCGGGCACGCCCGTAAATTTAAGAGGAATAGAAACTGTTATTTTCTTATCTCCAACAAGCTCTAAGAAATCAACATGAATTAGCCTGTCACTTATCTTATCAAATTGTAAATCTTTCAACACACATTTGTAAGGTGTGCCATCAACTGTAATTTCTGCAAGCATAAAATCTGGTGTATAAACAATGCTTTTAAAAGCCGTCGCCGGAGCAGAAAAATTAATTTCTTTTGCACCTCCGTAAATTACACCTGGCACTTTTTCCTCAGAGCGAAGATGACGGGTGGCTGCTTTCCCAAATTCGGTCCTGATTTGTCCTTCGATTGTAATTGTTTTCATTTAATATTTTTTTGAGGCGCAAAGGTAGGAAATCTAAGTTGAATTGCGATTTGAAAGTGATGGTAAGTTGAGTTGAATTTTTGTACAACCGCAAACTTTCAATCTTGAACCTTCAATTTTAATTTTGAGTTTTAAATTATAAAATCTGGGCTTTATTTTTTTTGAGAATTTTACTTTTAAGAAAAAGGCTATTGATACTTTTATTTTCGTAAGCATTACGAATAGCTATGGCAAATAATTCCGCAACAGATGCGACTTTTAATTTATCGATTATTTTTTTTAAAGGAATTGTATCACATACAACCAATTCTTCTAACGCACTGTTTTCGATATTATCATAAGCATTGCCACTTAAGACAGGGTGCGTACAAAAGGCCCTGACACTGCGGGCACCTTTTTCTTTCAATAATCCAGAGCTTTTAGCAAGCGTTCCCCCTGTATCACAAATATCATCTATTAAAATAATATCCCGGTCTGTAACGTCCCCAATAACAACCATGCTTGTTATTTCGTTCGCCCTTTTCCTTTGTTTATCACAAATAACCATTTCTACTTCAAAGTAGCTCGCAATTTCCCGGATGCGGTTGGCACTCCCAACGTCTGGAGCAGCAAAGGTTAGATTTTCAAGATTAAGAGCTTCAATATAAGGAATGAAGATAGCCGAAGAATCAAGATGATCAACCGGGATATCAAAATAACCTTGGATTTGTGGGGCATGAAGGTCCATAGTAATTACCCTGTCTGTACCGGCAGCAGTTAACATATTAGCAACTAATTTGGAACCAATAGCCACTCTGGGTTTATCTTTCCGATCCTGGCGGGCATACCCAAAGTAAGGAATTACAGCAATTACTTTGTATGCTGAAGCCCGCTTGGCAGCATCTATCATTAATAGTAATTCCATAAGGTTATCAGTGGGGGAAAAAGTGCTTTGCACTAAAAAAACAAACTGACCTCTTATGCTTTCCTGGTATTCCACGCCAATTTCTCCATCACTGAATTTCTGTATATTGATCTTCCCAAGTGGTTCTCCAAATTTTATAGCAATTTGTTTTGCCAGGTATTGGGAACCTGTACCTGAAAAAATCTTTACATTAGGATGCATCTTGAAAAAATATTGAT
>JBDTYU010000302.1:0-5026 GCA_040005535.1 Ginsengibacter sp.
TTATACGTTAAATGAATAAATTTTTTTTCTTCTTCATAGTCACTGTTATCACAAACTATAATATTGCATTTTCTCAAAATGAAAAAGTTACTTCATTAAGAGAACATTTATTGATGGATTATGGGTGGCGCTTTGCTTATGGCCATGCTTATGATACTAAAAAAGATTTTGATAACGGCAGTGGCTACTTCTCTTATTTTGCAAAGGCAAGTTATGGCGACGGGGCAGCTGCAACAAATTTTGATGACAGGGCATGGAGAAAATTAGATCTGCCACACGACTGGGCTGTTGAACAACCCTTTGATAGCACTGCAAGCTTCAGTCATGGGTTTAAAGCCATTGGCAGAAATTTTCCTGACGCAAGTATTGGTTGGTATAGGAAAACTTTTACGATACCTGCATCAGATTCCGGAAAGCATATCAGCATAGCTTTTGATGGAGTCTTTCGTAATTCGATAGTTTGGGTTAATGGATTTTATCTCGGTACGGAGCCAAGTGGGTATCTTGGTTTTGCATATAACATTTCAGATTATTTAAATTATGGTGGAGAAAATATAATTGCTGTACGTGCCGATGCAACTACGGAAGAAGGTTGGTTTTATGAAGGGGCAGGCATTTACCGCCACGTATGGCTAAACAAAACTTTACCATTGCATGTTGCTGCTAACGGAACATTTGTATCATCTAAATTAAATAATAACATCGCAGATATTACCGCACAGGTTACATTAATAAATGAAAATAAAACCAGTAACACTGCAGATATCATACAAACTATTGTTGATGCTAATGGAAAAACAATTGCCTCCTGCAATGTGAAAAATGTTATTGTTAAGTCATTTGAAGAGAAAGATTTTTCTTGTACGATACATGTGACCAGTCCAAATTTGTGGTCTATTGAAAAACCATATCTGTATAAATTAGTTACTACGGTAGTTGATGATAAAAAAATAATAGATAGATATGAAACTTCATTTGGTATTCGTACCATCCGGTTTGATGCAAATGAAGGTTTTTTTCTAAATGGTAAACATATAAAAATTCACGGTACTAATAATCACCAGGATCATGCAGGTGTTGGAGCTGCAATGCCGGATGCGCTGATAGATTTTCGCATTGCAACCTTAAAATCTTTTGGTTGTAATGGTTATAGATGTTCACACAATCCGCCAACTCCTGAACTTTTAGATGCATGCGACAGACTTGGTATGTTAGTGATTGATGAGAACAGGCTGATGGGCATTACATCCACGCATCTTAATGATGTAAAAAGATTGATCCTCCGCGACAGAAATCATCCCAGTGTAATTAGCTGGAGCATCTGCAATGAAGAATGGGGTATTGAAGGAAATGAGCTGGGTGCAAGGATTGCTTCCACCATGCAGGCATTTGTAAAATCACTTGATAGCACCAGGGCGATTACAGCAGCTATCAGCGGGGGCTGGAGAAAAGGTATTTCAAATGTAATTGATGTAATGGGTGCAAATTATATAGCCCAGATAAATACAGATGAGCAACATGCAAAGTTTCCGAATCAGCCTATATGGGGAACAGAAGAAGGAAGCACAAAGGCAACAAGGGGTGTTTATTTTGATGATCGTCAACATAACATGATTGCAGCTTATGATAGAAAAGCAAATGAAGAATTTTTCAGTATCGAAGAAGGCTGGAAACATTATGCTGCCAGAAATTATTTATCGGGTATGTTTATCTGGACGGGTTTTGATTATCGTGGCGAGCCAACACCTTTTGGTTTTCCATCTATAGGTTCTTATACCGGAATGATGGACCAGTGCGGTTTTCCAAAAGACAATGTATATTATTTAAGATCATGGTGGACAAGTCAACCAACATTGCATATACTCCCTCACTGGAACTGGAAAGGTAAAGAAGGCCGGGATATTGATGTATGGGCATACAGCAATTGTGATGAAGTAGAACTGTTTCTCAACAAAAAAAGTCTTGGTAAAAAAGTAATGCAGTTAAACGGACATCTTGAATGGAAAGTAAAATACATACCCGGAACATTAGTAGCTGTTGGTTATAAAAATGGAAAAAATATTATAACTGATAAAGTACAAACAACTGGTGAACCAGTATCGATTGCCCTTAATGCCAACCAAACAAACATCAAGGCTGATAAAGAAGATATAGCTATTATAAGTGTTGAACTAAAAGATAAAAATAATTTGCATGTGCCAACTGCAAATAATGAAATAACATTTAAATTGAAAGGCCCTGGAAAAATTATCGGTGTCGGAAATGGTAATCCTATTTCATTGGAAGCGGATAAGTACCTGGAAACAATACAATCGATTCCTATAGAAAACATGAAAGAAAAAATTGTATCAACATTTGATAATCCTGCTGAAATATCTTTTGATTATGATGACTCAAAATGGAATAATGCATTTAAAGATGATCGTACTCAGGAATTTGGTGAATTAGCTAAAGTAATCATCTACCGGAGTAATTTTAATTTGCCCGATACTATAAGTGAAGCAGAAATAAATTTGTTTTATAAACCCATAGGTAAGGATCAATCCATATACATCAACGGAACACTGATTGGTAAAAACATAAAAGAAAGCGGTTCCAATACTGCATTCAAAATAGATAAATCAATTTTACACGCAGGTAAAAATGCAATTGCCATTATTGCTGTTCCATTACTAAAGAAAAGTAAATGGGATGTTGTAAACATGAGGCCTGGATTGTTTCAGATCATAACCCCGGCACTTGTTTGGAAACGAAAATTATTTAACGGCTTAGCGCAGATAATCATTCAATCGAACGATGAACCGGGAGAAATAATATTAACTGCATCATCCAATGAGTTAAACCAGGGGGAAATTAAAATTAAATCTATAACAGCTAAACCACGCCCCGGTGTACCTGGTGATGAAAGTATCTTTTCCATCACTCATAATAAATAACAAACGAACTAAATAATTTCTTTATGAAAAAAGTAACGGCAGTTTTCTTTATCTTATTTACTGCACTCGCATCTTTTGCTCAACAGGCAAAATTGTTTCATCTTAAATCTCCGGATGGGAGAATAAATGTTACAATAACTGCCCATGCAAAAATAAACTGGTCAGTAATGCATGATAGCAATGTTATCATTGCGCCATCATCTGTTTCATTGACACCCGGCAATGGGGAAGTGTTGGGAAATAACCCAAAAATTATTTCGGCAAAAACGATAACTGTTAATACGGTTATTAATACACCGTTTTATAAAAAGAAATCAGTTATTGATAATTACAACCAGCTTACGTTACGATGTAAGGGTGATTATGGTATAATCTACAGGGCTTATAATGATGGTGTGGCATATCGTTTTTATACTAAGAAGAAAGGAGAAATTATCATTACATCAGAAGAGGCAAATTTTAATTTTAATAACGATTTTAATTGTTTTGTTCCTTATGTAAGAGATTTCCGCGGTGTTAATGACCAATTCATTCAATCGTATGAAGCACTATACACTGAATCACTTCTTTCAAAAGTGAATAAAGATACCTTGGGATTTTTACCTGTCCTTATTGAAGCCGGTACTAAAAGAGCTGTAATATTGGAAGCAGATTTGGAAGATTATCCCGGTATGTTCATAAGCCCGAATGCCAATGCCGGCAAAGGTTTTAAAGGAGTATTTGCGCCTTACCCTTTAGAAGAATTCCAGGGAGGATATAATCATTTGAATACAATGGTAAGTAAACGGGCAGGCTACATTGCAAAAGTAAATGGCAGCAGAAATTTTCCATGGCGCATAGTAGTGATAACAGATAATGATGCTGCCTTGCTTAATAATGATATGGTTCAAAAATTATCAGCGCCCTCGCGTATTACCGATATATCATGGATTAAACCTGGCAAGGTTGCATGGGATTGGTGGAACAATTGGAACATCTCTCATGTTGATTTCCGGGCAGGAATAAATACGGAAACATATAAATACTACATTGATTTTGCATCGGCCAATAAGATAGAATACATAATAATGGATGAAGGCTGGAGCAATGACCTTGACCTCATGGAAGTATCCCCAAAAATTAATTTACAGGAGATCATTGATTATGGTAAACAAAAAAATGTAGGTGTTATCTTATGGGCTTCCTGGTATGCTGCCTCACAAAAAACTGGTGAAGTATTTTCAAAATATGCTGCAATGGGTGTAAAGGGTTTTAAAATAGATTTTATGGATAGAGATGATCAGAAGATGGTAGCATCACTGTATGAAATTTCTAAAAAAGCTGCTGATTATAAATTGCTGGTAGATTATCATGGCATGTACAAACCTACCGGTATGCAGCGGGCTTTTCCCAATGTATTAAATTTCGAAGGCGTTAAAGGAATGGAAAATGTAAAGTGGACACCCAATGACGATGTACCACGATATGATGTTAGCATTCCATTTATACGAATGGTTGCAGGCCCCATGGATTATACGCCCGGTGCTATGCGCAATTCTGTAAGAAATAATTTCCGGCCAAACAATTCATTACCAGTGAGCCAGGGTACACGCTGCCATCAGCTAGCTATGTATGTAGTATTTGAAGCTCCGTTACAAATGCTTGCGGATAATCCTACAGCCTATATGAGAGAAAAGGAGAGCACTGATTTTATTTCTAAAGTGCCCACTGTTTTCGATGAAACCATTGCGCTTGCAGGCAAGGTAGCAGAGTATGTTGCTATTGCACGTAAAAAAGATAGTACCTGGTATGTGGGTGCTATGAGTAACTGGGACGCCCGGGATGTTACGATAGACCTTTCTTTTTTAGGTGCAGGAAATTATGAGGCAGAAGTTTTTAAGGACGGCATTAACGCTGATCGTGATGCAACGGATTATAAAAGAGAAATAATTAAAGTATCATCGCTTGATAAACTTTCTGTTCATCTCTCAAATGGTGGCGGATGGGCCGCAAGAATTTATCCGGTCGAATAAAAATTATGATATCAATTATCCGTAGACTATTCGATAATCTTCTAAGATAATATTATACTGTGTTTAAATATTTATTTA
>JBDTYU010000303.1:0-4222 GCA_040005535.1 Ginsengibacter sp.
TACTAAAATCTTGCTTTGAGAAAAATTTACTTTCTCTTAATATTTATTTTAATAAATGCAGTTCTGCCGGCGCAATCACTTCGAAGGCCTGTAGCTGCTTCTTATATTGGATTGGGTGCATACAGTCTTAATCATGTGGATGCATTTTCCTTTTCTTCAAACCAGGCCGCCCTTGCTCAAATAAAAAATCCTGCCATTGGCGTATATGGTGAAAGAAGATTTCTGTTGGATGCTACCAACATGTATTCGGCAGTTGTTGCTTTACCTACCAGGCAGGGAAATTTCGGAATACAGATTGATTATTTTGGATTTAAAAATTTTAATGAATCGCAGATAGGCCTTGCTTATGCACGCAGCCTTGGAAGCGCACTTGATATTGGAATAAAATTCAACTATTACTCTTTTCGAATACCTGCCTACCAAAATTCTTCAACAATAAATTTTGAAATCGGGGCAATTGCTCACCTTACTGACAAGGTGAATGCAGGAATACATTTTTATAATCCTGTAGGTGGAAATTTATCAAAAACAAATAATGAGAAATTAGGTTCGATATACAAATTTGGAATTGGGTATGAAGCTTCAGAAAGTTTTTTAATAAGTGCTGAAATAGTAAAACAGGAAGATCTGCCGGTTAATGTAAACGCCGGAGTGCAATATAATTTTCTGAAACAATTTTTTGCAAGAGTGGGTATAGCTTCAGAGAACGAATCTCCTTATGCAGGAGCAGGCGTAAGCTGGAATAATATACGACTTGATGTGAGTGCCAGTTATCATCCGCAACTTGGTTTTAGCCCCGGTCTTATGCTGATTATTAATTTCAAATCCAAAGAGATTGAAAAGAAATAATTATATACAGACCTTTCTATCCATTATGATGTATTTGTTTTTATGCGTCTCAGGTGAGTACGCCTATGCACAGGTAATACCTCCGGATGTTTCTGAACCTCCGCCTGTCGTCGAGCAGCAACTTGAGAACTTAACCGAATCGGCTGATGATGTAGTAACTGAAGATGATTCTTATCTGCAGGAATTATTCCATTTTATTAAAGACCCGCTTAATTTAAATTATGCTGATGAAGGACAAATGCAGCAACTTAAATTATTATCACCCATACAAATCAGCAATTTAATATCTTATAGAAATCTACTCGGCAATTTTATTAATATTTATGAACTGCAGGCAATACCTGATTGGGACGTAACCTTAATAAAACGCATACGGCCTTACGTGACAGTCAGCAGTAAGATTTATGTTTTCAAGAGTCTTGGCAGCCGTTTAAGGAATGGAGAACATACATTACTGGTAAGAGGCACACAGGTTTTAGAAAAATCGAAAGGATATTTAATTGATAGTTCAGTTGCTGCAAATTTTTATCCCGGAAGTCAACAAAAAATATTAGTGCGCTATAAATATATCTTCAAGAATCTTCTGCAATATGGTGTCACAGCAGAGAAAGACGCAGGAGAGCAATTTTTTAAAGGAGCGCAAAAAAATGGATTCGATTTTTATTCTGCTCATTTCTTTGTAAAAGATATTGGGATTATTAAATCTCTGGCGTTAGGAGATTTTACGGTTAACATGGGGCAGGGCTTAATTCAATGGCAAAGCCTTGCGTTTAAGAAAAGTTCTGACGTACTAAATATAAAGAGGCAATCAGATGTTTTAAGGCCCTATAATTCTGCAGGTGAAATTGCATTCAACAGGGGAATTGGTATTACATTGAAAAAAAATAATTGGGAAGCAACAGGGTTTGCAAGTTATAGGAAACTCGATGCTAACTTTAATGTGGATACGTTGAACTTTCAGGATTTTGTTTCTTCTTTACAAAATTCAGGGTATCATCGTACAGCAAGTGAAGTTGCGGATAAGAACTCCCAGACCCAGGTAAGCTTTGGAGGAAATTTAAACTACTCAACAGAGCGGGTTCATATTGGTGTAAATGGGGTGCACTACAATTTTGAGCATGCTATTATTAAAGCTAATTACCTATATAACGCTTACGCATTAAGTGGCAAAACTGTAGGAAATTATAGTTTAGATTATAGTTATACTTACAAAAACTTACACTTTTTTGGAGAAGCCGCTGCAGACGAAGATTTCGATAAAGCATTTATAAATGGATTATTAATAAGTGTAAATTCCCATGTCGATATGAGTTTTTTATACAGAAAAATTTCCCGTGGATATCAATCACTTTATACCAGCGCTTTTACTGAAAACACATTTCCTACTAATGAAAGCGGATTCTATTCAGGAATTAGTATTAACCCTGTTGACTATTTGCGGATTGATGCTTTTGCAGATTTTTATCATTTTCCCTGGATCAAGTACAGGGTTGACGCACCTTCTTCCGGAAATGATTACATGATACAGATAACCTATAAGCCAAACAAACAGGTAGAAATTTACTCAAGATATCACTCTGAAAGAAAAGCTATTAATTATAATCCTTATGATCTCACGTTAAACCCGATAATCATAAAGCCAAAACAGGAATTGAGAACTCAGGTTTCTTATAAACTAAATCCCACATTTGCTTTCAGGTCAAGGGTTGAACTTTCATGGTTCGATAAAAGAGGTGATGCCCCGCAAAATGGGTTTCTGGTTTATACTGATATATTGTATAAGCCGTTACTGAAGCCCTTCTCAGGGAATGTACGTGTACAATACTTTGAAACAGATGGATATGACAGCCGTTTGTATGCTTATGAAAACGATGTGCTCTATAGTTATTCGATCCCCGTTTTTTATGATAAGGGTTACAGGTACTACATAAATGTGAGCTATGACATTAATAAAAAAATATCAGTATGGTGCCGGTTCGCTCAAACTCTTTATCCCGATAAAAGTATAATTGGCAGCGGTCTTGACCAGATTAATAATCATGCAAAATCTGAGTTGAAACTTCAAACTATTATTTCTTTTTAAAAAAACTTTTGAAGTAAGCAGCGTACTCTTATAGTTATGTGTCCTAATAATAATGTTAATGTGAAATTTTCATTAATTAACATTTTTTTGCTTCTTTTGATAAGAACCATATATTTGCGAATTCATAAAACTAAAATCACACATGAGAAAATTTCTAATGTTCTATTCTATGCTGATGCTCAGTGGAGCATTGGCATTTGCCCAAACCCAAACTGTTACGGGCAGTGTTAAAGATGATGTCGGCGCTCCTGTACCATATGCTACTGTCACCGAAATTGGTACAAAAAATGCCACCACTGCAGATGCAAACGGTAACTATACAATTAAAATGAAGGGTAGTGGTGGCCTGTCTGTTACAGCTACAGGTTTTAACGGAGCCAAAGCTACGCCGGATCAAGGTACTGCTGCGGTTACATTAAAAAGAAATAGTGCTGAATTGTCTACTGTAACTATTACGGGTTATGGTATAAGGCGTGAGCCTAAGTCTTTAGGTACATCCGTTGCAAAACTCAGCAATAAAGATCTTACGCAAGGTAAAGTAACTAACGTCGCAACTGGTTTATCCGGAAAAGTTTCAGGCTTGCAGATCAATAACGTAAATAGTTCTGTGAATCAAAGTACGAGAATTACTTTGAGGGGCAATAGGTCTATCCTTGGGAATAATGAAGCCTTGATAGTAATTGACGACATTGTAATGTCAAGAGACCAGGGAGGCGTTATTCTGGCACAATTGAATCCCAATGATATAGATAATATCTCTGTTTTGAAAGGGGGTAGTGCTTCTGCAATTTATGGTTCTGATGGCTCTAACGGCGTTATCATCGTTACGACAAAAAAAGGAACCAAGGGTAAACCTGTAATAAACTATAGTAATACAACTGAGATACAGGAAATCGCTTACCTGCCTAAACTGCAAAATAAATTTGGCCAGTATGGCGGCGAGTTAGATCCTAGTCAATATCCTGGCATTGTTTATTTCCCGGAAAATCCATTTGTTCCCTATGTGCCTTATGAGAATCAAAATTATGGCCCGGCATTTAACGGGAGCCCAATAAAAATTGGTGCACCTGTAAGGTTTTTTAATCCAGATGGAACCTTCTTTGACTCTTTGAAGAATGGAACTTATTCAGCGGTTCCAGGTGCAAAAAAAGGATTTTTTAATAAAGGTCTAACTGAACAAAACGATTTATCAATTTCAGGAGGCGATGAACATAGTAAATTCTTTCTCAGTATACAGGATGTGAGTATTGCTGGAACAGTTCCTAAAGATAAAAACCATAGAGATGCGTT
>JBDTYU010000304.1:0-2794 GCA_040005535.1 Ginsengibacter sp.
TTTGTGATAACAGTGACTATGAAGAAGAAAAAAAATTTATTCATTTAACGTATAATTATTTTAAAGAACCGCTGTTACTTACAAAAGCAACCCGTTTGCTATCCGGACTCCATGATGGAGTATTTATTGTTCCCTGCCCGCCATATAAATAAGCTATAACTCTTGGTGCGCCGCCACTTGCGGGCATCAGTCTCAACATTACTCTTTTATAAAAAGGGTGATCACCTGATAGAACGGTTGTGGGAAAAGAGATAATAACTATCCATTTTCCATCTGGCGAAATATGCGGAAACCAATTATTATATTCATCATAGGTGATCTGTTCTTTGCTGCTGCCATCAGGCCTCATACGCCATACCTGCATAGTGCCTGTTTCATTGGAAATATAATAAATGTATTTTCCATCAGGAGAAAATTCAGGGCCATCTGTTAGTCCTTTTTTATTAAAAGTTAATTGCACTTCGGGGCCGCCATTAATTGATTTTTTATACAAATTATATCCGATGCTGCTGCTTATGCGTTGTGCAGTATATACTACTTCTTTACCATTTGGGTTCCACCCATGCAAATAAGAAGGCGTACTGTCAGTAATTAATTTAGGCTCACCTCCTGTTAATGGCAACACATAAATAGTGGAACCGCCACCCGGCATTTCATCACGCTGGCTGCTGATGCCAAGCATTTTGCCATCGAAAGAAATAACATGATCATTATTATTTTTGATGACGGTGCCGGTGTTTAATTTTTCAGGTGTGCCTCCTTCAACAGGAATAGTATAAATATAACCGCCTCCATTAAATAATAATTTTTTTCCATCGGGCATCCAGTTAGGCGCTTCAAATCTTCCTGAATCTTCATAAATTATTTTTCGCTTGCCGTCAAATACATTTATAATTTCAAGACGACTTGATAAGTATCCATCTTTATATCCATTATAAGTATCAGGCACTGTTTTTTCAATACGTACATTCCATGCCATACCTTCTTCCTGGACGTCAGCATTGTGGCTGCTAACAAATAAACCTCCCAATACTTCATCAGGAAGGTCGACCATATCTGTTCTGCCGACCTCCTGCAAAGGCTCACCGGGATTGGCTATACGCATGATAAAAGTTTTTTCATTGCGTTCTAATTGTATGACCTGAACATTTTTCTTTACAGAAAAAATTTCATCCTGCGGATCTCTCATGTATGCACCACGCAGGCGACGCCATTGTAGTGCCGTTAAACCGTCACCATGCACGACTGCGCTTATATGTGCCGCATCCTCCTGTTCACCTGCACGAATCATCCAGCCAATCTTACGATGAGGATCTTTACCCTCACCCAATAATTTTACATTGGCTGTTAAAATAAAATCACCTTTAATTTTATTGTATGCATAATGAAATTCATCCCTGTTAAACCAGATATTATAGCCACCACCTTTAAGATCATAACTCTGGTTTGCGGTGTTAAATATTGCATCGCCTTTTATTTTTGGATTGCCAATGTCAATATGATTATTAAAAATCCCAACTGAGTTTTGTGCCATAGTAGATATGATGCTTAACAAAAAAAGCGTAAGCAATGGAAATTTCATTTTATAAAATTTATTAGCAGATGTGAGATTGATATTATTTAGTTTTCAATTTTCAAGAGCTTTTTAGTTTAATGTTTTCATCATCGGCATTTTTGAGCAAATAAATGTGGATAGACAAATGAGAAAAACAGCAAAATAAATAATTTTGAGTTTAAAGTTATGAGAGAATAAAGAAAGAGTGGCTTACAAGGGGTGGCAGGTTGCTAAATTATAATTAATTAATAATTAATGCAAGCGTGGCGTAGCTTATTAAGTTTTAAAATAATGACATGAGAAGACATGACAAAAAAATGGGTTGATTAACTTCTCAACCTGTTAAGAACTTCATCTGAAGTTATAGAAAATGTGTATTCAAAATTATCGTGAAAATCGAAGACTTTCACATAGAGGCTTGTAAAAAATCCAGGAATTATCCGGCGCTTTGGTTTTCTTAAGAAAGTACTATCATTGGTAAAAATGAATAAGGATCTATGGAAAATTCCTTCTCAAATTCTATGTATCTTTCCCCTAATTCAAGTTCTATAAATGACGATGCTTCCCGGATTTCCCAGAGGTATAATTTTTTATTCACTGAATGTTGCCTGAATATCTCCGGAAGCATTTCAGGAAGAAGGCCGTTCCAGCAGGCTACTTCCAGCTTTTCTTTTTCTGTAAGATGATTGTAATTAAGGCCATCGCTGGTTGCACAAAATTCTCTTGCTGAAAAGCTTGTACCGGTTACTAATAATATTTCCTGTTGTGTAGAATTTGTTTCCATAACCTTTATTTTTAAAACATTTAATAATCAGACATCAAACTAACCGGTTCGTATTTATTCTACGACAAAATATTTTGTTAAATACTTTGACTAGCTATAAACAAAAAATAAAGGATTAATGCTAAAAAAAATTACATCTGTTAGGGATATGTCTATGACATACAATGTAAATTAAGTAAGCTTAGGAATTTCAAAAAGATTATGGGAACGTAAGGGGGAGACTGATGTGTGGGTATAAATGTAGATAATATTTTTTTATTTTACAAGGTATGAGGTTAATAATTTAAAGACAGAGTATAAGTACTTGAAAGCTTCATAATTACTACTTCAATCCCTGAAGCCTTTATAGAAGTTGTGTTTGGAAGTCAAAGTTGACATCGTACTACCGTAATGAAATATATATTTCTGTTTACTCAATTGCAGTTTTTACATCATGAATCAAGATAAATAATTCT
>JBDTYU010000305.1:0-3321 GCA_040005535.1 Ginsengibacter sp.
CAACGGAAATCCTATTTTGAAATTAATAGAACATACTTTTTTACAGCTACTATTTATCAATGGCTGCCACTTTTGAGTTCTAAGGAAAACAAAGAACTTATAATTAATAATTTAAAAGAACTATCAGCCAGGGGATTTATAAAAATCTATTCATTTGTTATTATGCCGAATCATGTTCATTTCATTTGGCAGCAACTTCAAAAAAATGGAAAGGAAACACCGCAGGGAAGTTTTTTAAAATATACCGCACACGAATTTTTAAAAACATTAAAGCAAGGTGGCCTATCCAAACTTTATGAGGTAAATGCAGCAAATAAAAAACATGAAATCTGGCAAAGAGATTCTTTGAGTATAGAAATAAGTAGCAGAGACTTTGCGAAGCAAAAAATGGATTACATTCACCTTAATCCCGTTAGTGGGAAGTGGAATCTTGCGAAAGATTATCTGGATTATTATTATTCATCGGCGAGATTTTATGAAACAGGTCTGGATGAATTTGGGTTTTTGAATAATCTGTTTTATGAAGAAAGATAAAGAATGTTTCGTGTGCCACGAACCATGGCCGAGGCGACATAGAAGGAAATCAGCCACGAAGCACAATTACAGTATCCCAAAGAAGTACAAAGCCTTATTATTTTAAACACTGCAGGTATTGTCTGTGAAATTCATTTACTGTACATTAGATTTAGTAAAAAGTTTTTTTATCCTTAAATTAAATAGTATGTTCTTCGATTTTCATTGCCACCCCGGCCTCAAGCCCACATTTGCGGAACAGGAAACAGCCCCTTCGCCATGGGATTTCATTGATGCAAAGCTTAAAGTATTTTCCCGTATTGACATAGGCATTAATCCATTATTCAATGAGGTTCTTAATTCCCAGAGTAACCTTACACAATTATTTAAAGGCAATGTAAAATTATTTGGTATTGCCCTTCATTCACCGGAAGCACACATGGCAAAGGGTTTACTGGAAAAGAAATTAATAAACAAGGGCGCTGTATCTCTCATAAACCGACAGCGTATGGAACTGATCCGCGATGGTAATCATTACTTCCAGTTTTTGAATGATGATCTTAACCGGCTTACTCAAACGCCTGCGCCAATTGAATTAAATGGCGCCAGGCTTACCGTGCTAAAAACAGCAAATGATTTTGATGAAACAGATGATAAAACTATTTACGCTTTTATAATTGTTGAAGGCCTCCATTGTTTTTTAAATAACCAGGGAGATGACAATGTAAAGGAAATTTTTACACAAAATTTCGAACACTTCACAGATAATAATACTGTGCTTGCTATAAATGTTTGTCATATTCAGCAGAGCGCTTTTAGCAATCATGCATTCGGAATACAATTTATAAAGCCTGGTTATTTTTTCCCTTTAGGTAATGGAATTACTACATGGGGCAAAGAAGTTATAAACAGGATGATGGATAAAAAAATTCTCGTTGATATAAAGCACATGAGTTTGTTTGCCCGCATACAATTATTTTCAATGTTAAAAGATGACAACGATAAATATAAAGCACCGATCATCTGTACGCATGCAGGCCTTACAGGCCAAAGCTTTCAGAGCAGGGTAAAATTTTTATATCGCACACCTGAGCATTTGGGAACTGTATATGAACTAGTATATCTTAAGCCCAAAAGCCATTATATAAACAATGCACAGGAAACCGCTTATTTTAATTGCAGCAGCATAAATCTCTATGATGAAGACATAGAAGCAATCATGCTTTCAGATGGATTGATCGGCTTGTCATTTGATCAGCGAATTCTTGGCTTTGCCGATGAAAATATTTTAAGAGAAGTTACTGTACCGCACGATGTAGAATATATAAGTGATGCTGAAGCCACGTTCTTCCTTGGGCCAAATCCTGCAGCACTTTCTTTGTTTACTAATGATGATGAAGTATGGGCCTTTGATGATTTTGAAAACCTTGATCCGGCATTTGATATAATTCTACACCCGCTTTTTTTCTTAAACCAGGTAATACATGTTTTAACTGTCGCAAAGAAAAATCCGCTTATCGGTATAAAAAAAGCATTGAAGAAAATTTGTCTTGGCAGTGATTATGATGGGTTGATTAATGCTATTGATAATTGTAAGGAAATTGATAAGCTAAATGACTTTAAACAACTATGCCTGCATAAACTTCCCGGCCTTCTTGAAAAAGTGGGCCTCGATAATGAAGGTATTGATGTGCCTTCTTTTATTGATAATATTTTTTATAATAACGGGAAAGAATTTGTATTAGAAAGGCTAAGAATAATGAAGCAATAATTTCTAAATCATTAATCTTTTAATAAGTCCATAACCCATTCTTTTGTAACCTTGGCGAGTATGGATATGACGTCTTGCTTGCCTGCTTTGAACGCATGGTTTGCTCCTCCTATTTTTATCAATGTTGCCAATGGAAGCCATGAACAAACTTTTTCAACAAGGCTCAATGTTGCGAGTTCGTCTTTTGTCCCTTGTAAAAATAATATGGCATCGTTACATCTTTTAGATGCTCAGCCTTTTCTATGGAAGGCTTGCCGGGCGGATGTAAGGGGAAACCATAACAAATTATTCCCTCAATTGCCGGATGCGGATTGGCTGATAAATATTGCGAACTCATTCTGCCACCAAAAGATTTACCTGCTGCAAAAAGAGGCAGGGAAGAAAATGTTTCATGGGCATTATTAATAGCAGCTTCAATAGTTTTATGGGCCACTGCGGGCACATCCGGCCTTCGATTTTTGTTTTCGGTAAATGGAAAATTAAACGCGAAGTGTTGCAATGTTTTGTTCTGCCAATGAATTTGCGGGAGATACCATGAATGGATGATTCATACCGGTTCCGGCTCCATGCGCAAGGGTAGTGATGCAGGTACTATTTGCCGGAACTATATACTCAGCAGAAACAGATCCAATGGAATTCAGAAACAAATAAAGAAAGAAAACTATTCTTCATTTTTAAAGCTAACAAATTCAAAAATTTATCAACCCCACAATCATTTCAAGATAGTGCTTATCAGTTTCATCAAAACAATTATAGTCTTCACTATCTACATCTAACACTGCAACTACTTCATCGTCCTTTATAATCGGAATCACTATTTCCGATTTTGATATGCTGCTGCATGCTATATGCTCAGGGAATTTTTCAACATCAGGTACAATAATCGTTTTAGCCTCTTGCCAGCAACTGCCACAAACGCCCCGGCCTTTTTTTATTCTCGTGCACGCAACCGGCCCCTGGAACGGAGCTAAAACCAATTCATTATCTTTTACAACATAGAAGCCTACCCAAAGCCATTGGAATTGTTCTTTAAGCGC
>JBDTYU010000306.1:0-13425 GCA_040005535.1 Ginsengibacter sp.
GCTGATTTTGAAAAATTTTTACGCTCATCGTATTTACCGCCTGTGCGCAGACCATATTCTTTTGCAAGCGTAGCCATAAATTGCCAATGACCAACTGCACCTGCCGGAGAAACAGCATTGGCATTAAATTCTGATTCAAGTACCGGGATCATTTGCAATTCCTGGGGAACACCGTATTTATCAAATATTTCGAGAGCTTTTGGAAAAAACTTTTTGCCCTTTGAGAAAATATGAATGATATATTCACGTTCCTTCTTACTAAAAGCTTTAATATATTCCTTTGTTTGTTTTCTGTAATCCTGTAAGCTTGCAGGATAAATTACCGAAAGTGGGTTTATTTCTCCTGGCAATTCGGTTGCATTAGGTTTAGCTGGAGTTTTGCCCGGGAAGCCTATAAGCGATTTTGCAGAAGTGCTAAAACCAATTATAAAAAAAATTATAATTAATGTTAAAAAACTTTTTGATCTGATAATTCTCATCACTATAATTGTTTTAAGATGATCACACAGGTAATAAATAGTACGAGTATGACTGCCATTAGACAGATTTAGTTATAAGATATTTTTTTCAGCCCTTTTATAGGATAAGATGAAAACATTTGTAGTGGATTATTTTACGAGAACTTCAGAACCACCTGATTGTCTCACATTTGATAAGCGTTTTCCAATGACTGGATTTTACATTTCTAATTCTTATAAATGAATGAACTTTATTAACGCTCTTATAAATGCAAATGTAATGCCCAAAATCTTAAGATGCAAGTACCTGGCTCTAACCGCCGATAAATAAATAATCATGAAACATCTTTTATTCTTTCTAGTTATCTTAATGTCAACTGTTTACGGGCAAGAGTCAAAGGAGTACTGTAAGGCAATTGATAACATTGCTTTAGCAGAAAGGCAGGCATATTCACGGGTTACTTCTCAAAATAATATCGCATCTTCTCAAAATTTTGATACGAAATATTACAGATGTGAGTGGCAGATAGATCCGGCAATTCGTTACATAACAGGAAAAATTACTTCATATTTTACAATAAGTTCTCCATCTGACTATATATCATTTGATTTAATGGATGCTCTTATAGTGGATAGTGTCAGGCAAAAAAGCAATCTGATTTCTTTCGAGCACCTGAATAATACTTTAAAAATAAATTTTGCGTCACCGGAGCCTACCGGCAAATTTGATTCAGTAACTATATACTACCAGGGCATACCACCTAATACTGGCTTTGGGTCTTTTGTAACAACTGTACATGCAGGTATACCGGGAATGTGGACTTTGAGTGAACCTTATGGAAGTCGCGACTGGTGGCCATGCAAAAATGGTCTGGATGATAAAGCCGACTCTATTGATGTAATTATTACAAACCCTTCTCAATACACTGCTGCTTCTAATGGTTTGAGGCAAAGTGAAAATATTGCCGGGGCAAATAAAATTACACACTGGAAACATCGCTATCCTATTGCCACTTACCTTATTTGCATGGCGATAACAAATTATGCAGAATTTGAAAACACAGTTCAGGTAGGAACTGTTAACCTGCCTATGCAAACCTTTTGCTATCCCGAAAGTCTTGCTTCATTCCAGGCAAATACTCCCCTCGTTTTGGCAACGCTTCAATATTACAGCGGTGTGTTTGGTACCTATCCATTTATAAAAGAAAAGTACGGTCATGTACAATTTGGATGGGGTGGTGGCCAGGAACATCAAACTTCAACATTTATAGTATCACCCAATGAAGGACTTATGTCTCATGAACTGGCACATCAATGGTTTGGTGATAAAATTACCTGCGGGAGCTGGCAGGATATATGGCTGAATGAAGGATTTGCAACTCACCTCGCAAGCATGGATTTTGAAAAAAAATATCCTCTAACTGTTACCACTATACGAAAAAGTGAAATTGCAAATATTACCTCGCAGCCGGGAGGTTCAGTATGGGTCGATGATACTACTAATGTTAGTAGAATATTTGATGGGAGGTTGAGTTACCGTAAAGGCTCTCATTTGTTATATATGCTTCGCTGGAAGCTGGGTGATAGTATTTTTTTTAGGGGGATCCGAAGGTATTTTAATGACAGTGCATTGAGTTTTCGATTTGCAAAAACAGATGATTTAAAACGAAATCTTGAAGCAGTAAGCGGTGTTAACCTAAAAGATTTTTTTGATAATTGGTTTTATGGCCAGGGGTATCCATCTTATAACGTTCAATGGACACAGGTAGGAAATGACTATGTAAAAATAAATCTCAGCCAAAAAACCTCTCATACCTCTGTTAGTTTTTTTGCATTGCCTGTTGCCTTACAATTCAAAAATGCCACACAACAAAAGACGATAATTGTTGATAATAAATTCAATGGTGAAACACTTTTCAGTAACATTGGATTTATTGCTGATAGTGTGATTATAGATCCTGATTACTGGCTAATTTCAAAAAACAATATATCGCAAAAAGTAAATGACAATATTGCCGGTGAAAATATTATCCAGGTATTTCCGAATCCTTTCGCTAATAGTTTTAATGTGTACCTCCGAAATTTTACCCGGCAGGATGGGGTTTTGAAAATCTTTAATGCGGAGGGCCAAATGCTATTTCAAAAAAATTTAGCAATTACCGGGTCTTCATTTACTGAGATAAATACACAATCTTTTTCCCGCGGAATCTATATCATAAAAATAGAAGCAGGTGATAAAGTCAAGTATGTGAAAAAGATTTTGAAACAATAACTTTCAGAAGTATATCATTGCATTGATTTATTTTAATCCTGTGGCAAGAAAAAAGAAACAGTCTGCTTCGATATATCTTGTCAAAATATTTTTTTGGCTCTTCATCACATGTATAGCTGTTTACTATGCAGTTGATTTTTTCATTACCCCTGCCGATGTATTTTATCCAGGTTTTCAAATTACAATACCTCCCGGTTATGCAATACATGGCATTGATGTTAGCCACTATCAAAGAACGGTAAACTGGAAAGAAGTGAAACAGATGACGGATGGAGATGCAAAAATTGGCTTTGCATTTATAAAAGCTACTGAAGGTGTTGGCAATGTAGATGATCAATTCAGGCGCAACTGGCTTAAAGCGGAAGAGCAAGATATTTGTAAGGGTGCTTATCATTTTTTTGTTGCGGGCAAAAGTGGAAAAAAACAAGCCGGCAATTTTATAGAAATAGTAAATTTAAAAAAAGGCGACTTGCCTCCCGTTCTTGATATTGAACAAGCTTATGGAATATCCTCAATTGAATTAAAAAAAGAAGTTGCAGAATGGTTACTAACTATTGAAAAACAGTACGGAATAAAACCTGTTATATATACAAATATTGATTTTTATAAAAATTATCTTCAAAAGGATTTTGAAGATTATCCAATATGGATAGCACACTATTTGCAACCTGAGAAACCAAGAATTGAGCGTAAATGGAGTTTCTGGCAACACAATGAAAGTGGAAGAGTTAATGGAATTAAAACGCCTGTTGACTTTAATGTTTTTTCAGGAGATAGCCTTGACTTTAGAAACTTTCTTATTCAATAGAGATCAACTTCTTAAAATAATTTTTGACATGAGTGAGATGGAACCGGATATTAAAAATTTTTTATCTAAAGTATTGTCATCTTTTTCTATGGGTCTCCTTTGGTTACTTGTTAATACAACAATCGGCATTGCTTTTAACTATGCTTTTTTTGAAAACAAACCTTCTATTGGGAATTATATTTTTTATACATGGTTTTTATTGAGCTTGTTTTTTCTGATATTATATTTAAGAAAAAAGTGGAAATTTTAATTTTACATCAACACTTTCCATTTTGGATAATCTCTGGAAAGGATCGTGAAACGTATTATTGTAAAATTTTTCGTTGAAGATGCAATTAACTACTATGGTCAGCAATTATAAACCATTGCCTGTTTATCTTTTTAAATAATAAAGTGAAATGCCCTTCAAGATTTCCAATTGACCTTTGTAAATGCCATTTACCAACAACAAAATAATAGACAGGAGATAGTGACTTAAATTCCAGTAAATTAAATGAAAGCTTTCCCATTGCAGCAGTATCAGGATAGCCTTTCTTATAATTGTCAAGAGTTTTCTGAAAGCCATAAGTAATTCCTGACTTTCCTATAAACATCAGGGAATCGCTTACCCAATAACCTTTCATAAAACTTTCAATATTGCCTTGATTCCATGCAGCCTCCTGAGTATTTAGAACCTTCCTAATGGCTACTTCATCAATTGTTTGGGCAAAAGAAACTGTGAAATAAAAAATAGTAATTGTAATAATAAAAAGTTTTTTCATACCAGTAAATTATTTAACAAGGTAAAAAAAAATTAATTTAATGCACAGATGTATTGGCTGAACGGGATTGTGCTCCATAACGAAAATTTAAAAAATGAGCATACAAAATCAAAGAAACAGCAGGAACTAAAAAAAGAAATTCATGTTTATAAAAAAACTGTTTAAGAATTAAAAAAATAAAACCTGCTGTAAATAGCATCAAAGGTTTTAGGTTTTTATGATGACCCTGGTAACCGTGACCCAATGCTATGCATCCCACAGTAAACGCAATGCCAATCATCATCCATTCGAAGGGTGAGTTATTTATTATATTAATACCAAATAATGGCAGTGAAGTAATAACTAAAGGAAGAATAGCGCAATGAATTGCACATGCAACAGAAGTTGCCATACCCATAAAATCCCAGTTTATTTTTTTCATGAAATCAATCATAACCGCAAATGTAGTATTTTTGCAACAATGATGCAATTATTTAAAAATTACTTCTTGATTGAAAGTAAATTTTGGATTTCATTGTCAATTTATAAACAGAATTTGTTAACTTATCTTATATGAAAAAAAAGTTATTGTGGTTTGCAGGTTTTTTTGTTTTACTAATGACGGCTTTTTATTTTTTTCTTTTTTCAGGAACTGATTATTATAAAATAAAATTACCAGTGCTGCATTATGTGCCCGATTTTTCATTTACAGGACAAAATAGAAACTCAGTAAATCAGCATACCGTAGATGGAAAAGTCTATGTCGCAGAATATTTTTTTACAACCTGTAAAGGCATTTGCCCAAAGATGAATGAAAATATGAAAAAAATTTTTGAACAGTTTAAAAACGAAAGTGACTTTGCAATTGTGTCGCATACGTCCATGCCCGAAACAGATTCTGTTCCGTTAATGAAAGCTTATGAAGAAAAAATGATTGGAAAAAATCCTGAGTTTGTTGCGAAATGGTACTTTGTCACCGGCTCAAAAGACTCTCTGTACAAAATTGCTCAATCTTACATGCTGGACAATGTCAAAAATAACAGCGTTAATATAACAGATCATTTTATTCACACCCAGTTTTTTTCGTTAGTTGATAAACAAAGGAGAGTAAGAGGAATATATGATGGATTGAAACCTGATGAGCTTGATCGCCTGGAAAAAGATATTAAAAATTTATTGAAGGAGCCCATGGATAAAGGCAGCTTCAACCATTCACCATTCAACAATAATCCGGCATAACTATTTTATGACAGGCAAAATAAAAGAAACATTAAAGCAAAATCGTTTAAGCATCACCGGTAGCCGGCAAAAAATTCTCGAACTTTTTTTGTCGAAGAACGGTGCACTTTCACATGCAGATATTGAAAACAAGACCGGGGAATCGTTTGACCGGGTTACAGTGTACCGCACATTACAAACTTTTGTCGAGAGCGGCATTATACATCTCATACCTACTACCGATAATTCTATTAAATATGCATTATGCAAAAATGATTGTGCTGCGGGCCATCATCATGATAATCATGTGCATTTTATATGCGGTGAATGTAATAAAACTATTTGCCTTGATGATGTAAATATTCCTATAGTAAAATTACCAAAGGGCTTTACACCACAGCATTCTGAGATGGTAGTAACGGGAGTTTGCAAAGAATGTAAATAACAAATAAGATTTTTTTGTGCCAGGCAAGATGTTGAAGTTTTCCTATAACTCTATAGATTATTTTGTTAATTCTGTAATTAAAAGTTAACCCAGCCTTATCTGTAATTCTATATAACTTACTTACTTCCAAAAACTTTTTTCAAAATATCTGTAGCCCGCTGTGCCGGATTTTTCCTTATACCAATTTCTTCCTGGGCTACATAATAAAATATGCCGTCGAGTGCTTTTGTGGTTACATAACTATTGATGTCAGTATCAACAGGGGCAGATGTAAAACGATTGTAAGTATTGAAAACATCTTTCCAGTATTTTGTAGCATCAACTTTTTTGAGAGATTCTTCAATAACCGGGCGAAAAGCACTTATCAATTCGGGAGAAGTTGTTTTTCTTAAATAGCCCGTTGCAGCAGTATCACTTCCTCTCAAAATATTTAATGCATCTGTTACCGTCATTTTTTTTATTGCTGAAATAAAAATTGGTGCAGCAGCTTTAGAAGCATCTTCGGCTGCACGGTTCAAACTCAACTCAGCATTATCCACCATTTTGCCCATTCCCAGCATTCTCATTTTACTCTCTACTTTACGAACCTGCTCAGGCAATAATATTTTTACTGCAGCATCTTTAAAAAATCCATCCGTAGCAGATAATTTATCACCACTTTTTTGAGCGCCAATGGAAAGCGCTTCTTTTAACCCGGAAACAATTTCGCCGGATGATAAACCTGAAGATGTAGAAGTACCTGAAGATTTTTTAGAAAATAAAGACCCGGCTTTTTTGAACATTCCGTTCAGGTTGCCGGATGAATCTTTTTGTGCAAAGATTGAAATGGAGGCAAGCACAAAAAATAATGATGTCATAATTTTTTTCATAGGAATTATTTTAAAAATATAAATCAAATGTAAACTTTAAACTATAAAACAAATGTGAAAAAATTTGATAAAAATAGGGGAATGATAATCTCCGAATCCTCAGAGATCGGCCTATGTGCATAGCGAAGTCCTTACCTTGAAGGAGGTTGGGGAAACCTTTATATTTGAAATTTATATCCCACTCCTTTTACTGTTGTGATGCAGTCACCGCCAAGCTTTTGTCTTATTTTTCTTATATGAACATCTATAGTGCGGTCGCCTACTATCACATCTGTTCCCCATACTTTATGAAGGATCTCATTTCTTAAAAAAACTTTTGAAGGCTTTGAAGTAAGTAATGCAAGCAGTTCAAATTCTTTGCGGGCCAAAATAATTTCTTCATTGTTGGAAGTAACAATATATTTTTCGCGGTCTATAATGAGGTCCCCGATTTGTAAAACGCTGCCCGATTCTTTAATAATTCTCCTGAACAAAGCATTTATTCGAGTCACCAATACCTTTGGACTTATGGGCTTTGTAATGTAATCATCGCCACCAGTTTCTAATCCTTTAATCTCGGTGCTGTCATCGTTAAGTGCGGTTAAGAATATAATGATTGTATTCTCAAAAGAGGGAATAGTCCTCAAAATTTTACAAACTTCAAATCCTGTTTTACCCGGCATCATCACATCAAGAATTATAAGATCAGGATTATGAATTTTCGCAACTTCGATAGCTTCATTGCCATTCTTTGCTGTGATAACTTCATACCCCTCTGCCTGCAAATTAAAGCTTACGATCTCCAGGATGTCTGGCTCATCGTCTGCAATTAATATGGTTCGGGACTTTGTTTCTTGTGCCATGATGCGCAAACCTATAGCAAATAATTATGCTGAGGGGGTTGTTCACAATTTTTTAATATTGAAGACTTCTTTTAAAAAAATAAACCTTTGCCCAATTTGCAGAAAGGAACTTTATACTAATACATGCTAAATAAAGGTTAATACATCTTAATATTTAGTCTTTTATTTTCTCTGAATCTTCTGCAGGCTATTTACAATAAAGTAAATTTGCAACCATTGGAAGTATTTTTGCTTCTTCCATTACATAAAATATTATGAGGCATATTTTTTACTTTTTTATTCTTGTACTTTTTATTCCGCTTTTATCATTTGCCGATGGAGATACTACTAATACTCCATTAAACAGGCAGGTTTTCCATGATAAAATTAAGGCTGAACAAAAAAGGGCTGATAAGGCTGACGGGCATCTTGACGGCTTGATAAAAGTTTCTACAAATCCTGAAATAAATCTGCAGGTAACTGATGCCATCTTCCGAAAAATTAACGTACTAAGAAACGATATTGAAAGTAATGACCTTTTAGTAACTAATAATGATAAAATAAGGTACCTGCGCTTTGTGGAATATTTGGTGAGAGATTTTACTAATAATTGGCGTTCTCATAAAATTTCGCCGGCACTTGCCCCATTACTCGTTGATAATTTCAAAGAAATAATGGCAGCTAATCTTAAAGGGGAAAGCATAACTCAGCTTATTCAAAAAGCTCCTTATGAAGTTGGGATGATTAACGCTCAGATTTTTGATGACAATCCCGGTTATAAAGAAACCCAAAGAATTTTATTTCTAAAATTCTGCAGGCTTTATCCTGATAAAATTCTCGCTAACATTGGGCCGTATGTCGACGATACTTTTGCTGATTCACTTGTAATTGATGCTTTTAACAACAATCCCAGCCAGTTGTATTCCTATGCACAGGCTGCCAATAGCCGGCAGGGGAAACTAATAAGAAGAAATGATGATCCCCGCATTAAAACCGTAGTACAATTAAGTAACCAAAACAGGGCTCTTTTTTATTTCCCTTTTCTTGATAATCTTATCAGTGGTAAACAAACTATTGAAAATATTTCTAAATATGCAGGCTCCTCTGAAAAAAATTATGATAGTGTAGGATATTATAAGTTGCTCGTAAGGACTGAGGTTGATTATTATGGCAGGATAATTAAAGGCGACACACCGGTTGCTATGCTTGGCTCTGATGGATTGGATTCCATGTTGCAAAGAAAGGGGCTACAACATTTTATTGACCCTATTAACAACCTTCATGAAAATCCTAATAATGCTGTTAGGTTCAGGGCGATTGAACCTTTAAGCGCACAGGATCTTTATTATATGATAGTGTTTGGCGAAAATGACATTTATACTTCCAGTTACAAATATTCTTTTGATAGAATGCTGCAAAAAATGGGCGCTGTTCCCCACGGAGATTCTTTATTAATGTCAGTGAATTTTGACCATTTTAAAA
Source organism: Ginsengibacter sp. (assembly GCA_040005535.1). GTDB lineage: Bacteria > Bacteroidota > Bacteroidia > Chitinophagales > Chitinophagaceae > Ginsengibacter. The sequence continues at coordinate 9,114 of JBDTYU010000306.1, forward strand.
AGTTTATTAAAATGGCGGCGGGCTATAACAAGCTGGATGTGTTTTTGAAAACAATGCCGGAAAGATCCGAAACCTTGATGCAGGCTTTTGTTTCAAACCTTGAAACTACAGGAACACTTGAAGATGCCGTGGATGTTGCAGATTCTTATGGCAGCATCAGTAATCCTGATCTGCAGAAATCTATGTTGCAGAATGTAGAAAATAATGAGCAGAGATGTATAAAAAATAACAATGAGCATGGGCGTAAAATTTATGATCTTTTAAAAATGATCTTTCTTTCTGCTGATGATAAAAACGGTATTGATCTTTCCAAAGAGATAGGAATACCACCTGTTTACACAGTAAATTATAATTACCTCGCCGATGATTCAGGCCGCATCATTGAGCAGGTATTTTTTTATGGAGATAAGGATGGGAAAGAGTCTTACAACAGTTATTTAACTTCTTTTCCACGCAGCGATTGGCAGATAACTCAAAAGAAAGAATGGATAGAGATTAAATCTATAAAAGGTAAGCCTATATGGATATTTGCTAATCTCCCCTTGGATAATGAAACCGATAAAGATGCCGATGCTCAAAAAGATTTAATTGATTATCTCGATAAACTTGAGTTAAAACCGTCAATTGTAATACACCGCGGGCATAGCTATCATCTTACTTATACCATTAAGCAACTTCCTGATAATGCAAAGATCATTATGCTGGGCTCATGCGGCGGTTATAAAAATTTAAAAACAATTTTGACGTATGCCCCGGAAGCACATATTATTTCAACAAAACAGACCGGCGCCCGCAATGTAAACAAGCCTATTATTGATGCGCTTGATAATACTTTACGAAACGGAAATAACATTGACTGGCGGCAGATGTGGGCTAGCCTTGCAACTTATTTTAATAAAGGTCCGAGAGATGTAAGAGAAACTTTTGAAGATTATATTCCACCTCAAAAAAATCTGGGTGCTTTATTTATAAAAGCGTATAGCCGTGGTGGTGAGGTGGTAGAATAGAGGCCTCCCCAAACCCCTCCGAAGAGGACTTAGCAAAGTCGTAACGTTCCTGAAGCGTCTTACTGTTTTCAATTTTTAATTTTTTTTTATTGAAATTAATTTGCATGGCTCATTGATGCTTCTCTTTATTATACTTGCATGCCCTTTGTCACATTGTATCATGAGCTAATTAAGTTTTCATTTAAATTTGCTTAATGCCTGAACAAAAAAATCGCAAAAAGCTTCTGGACTTTACTATATTAAAAAGGGTTTTTGCATTTACAGCTCCCTATAAAAAGAAACTTTACCTCTCGATATTTCTTTCAATTTTGCTTGCTGTGATTTCGCCACTTCGCCCTTATCTTATTCAATACACAGTTAATATTTTTATAAAAGACAGGAATACTTATTGGCTCATTCTTATCACCATTATACAAATAGGAATGCTGTTATTGGAAACAGGACTTCGGTTTTATTTTGGATTTATAACTTCCTGGCTCGGGCAAACGGTTGTAAAAGATATGCGGGTATCAGTTTATAAAAAAATCCTCAGTTATAATCTTTCCCAGTTTGATAAAACGCCTATAGGCACATTAACCACACGCACTATTAATGATATTGAATCAGTAAATGATATTTTTTCTGATGGGCTCATTCCTATTATATCCGATCTGCTGTCTATTTTTTCAATTTTATTGTTCATGTTTTTTGTTGACTGGAGGTTAACATTAATAAGCCTGGCTCCTTTTCCTATTTTGATAATTGCCACTTATTTATTTAAGGAAAGCGTGAATAAATCATTTATTAAAGTACGAAATGCAGTAGCTGCGCTTAATGCTTTTGTACAAGAGCATATAACAGGAATGAGCGTGGTACAGGCTTTTGCGGTGGAGGATAAAGAGTTTAGAAAATTTAATGAAATTAATAAGCAGCATCGCAATGCTAACATCAAAGCAATATTGGCATATTCAGTTTTTTTTCCTGTAGTGGAAATTGTATTGGCATTTTCAACAGGACTGCTGGTGTGGTGGGGTGCAAACAATGCATTTAATGCCGGTGTAATTATCGCATTTATCATGTACCTCAATTTATTATTCAGGCCTCTGCGGGTAATCGCAGATAAATTTAATGTATTGCAAATGGGTACGATAGCCAGTGAAAGGATCTTTAAAGTTCTGGATAATAATGATGTAACGCCGCTAATTAACAACGCCATAACCAGCGGGCAGGTAAAGGGTGAGGTGGAATTTAAAAATGTATGGTTTGCCTACACCAATGAAGACTATGTCTTAAAAAATATTTCTTTTGATATTGAAGCCGGTCACACACTGGCAATAGTTGGGCATACAGGCAGCGGTAAAACTTCAATCATAAGCCTTCTTAACAGGCTCTATCATATTAATAAAGGAGAAATAAAAATTGACGATAAAAACATTGAAGCGTATGACATCCTTTTTTTAAGAAGCAAAATTGCCGTTGTTCTTCAGGATGTTTTTTTGTTCAGCGGCTCAGTGTATGATAACATTACATTACGTAACACTTCCATCGAAAAAGGCCAGGTAGTTGAAGCGGCAAAAATGATTGGAGTACATGATTTTATTATGGAGCTGCCGGGCGGTTATGATTATAGTGTAATGGAAAGAGGTGCAACACTCTCAATGGGACAGCGTCAGTTGTTGTCTTTCATACGAGCCTTGCTTTACAATCCTTCTATTTTGATTCTCGATGAAGCCACCTCTTCTATTGACAGCGAAAGTGAAATATTGATACAAAATGCAATTGATAAATTAATTAAAGGACGTACTTCCATTGTTATTGCACACCGCTTATCTACTATCCGTAAGGCTAATAAAATTCTCGTTCTTGATAGGGGAGACATAAAAGAAATGGGAACACATAATGAGCTTATGCGTTTGCAGGGCCATTATTTTAAATTACACAAGATGCAGTTTGAAGAGCAGGAAAAAGTTTTATAATTATTTAATTATTTGATCATCTTCTTCAAATCCGCGTTCCGGGCGCATTTGAGGAAACAGCAACACATCCTGTATAGATGCCTGGTTGGTAAGCAGCATACAAAGCCTGTCTATTCCTATACCAATACCGCTGGTAGGCGGCATACCATATTCCAATGCACGTAAAAAATCATTGTCAACAAACATAGCTTCCTGATCGCCACGCTCCATCAGCCTGGCCTGTTCCTCAAAACGCTTTCTCTGCTCCAGCGGGTCATTTAATTCACTATACGCATTGGCAATTTCTTTACCATTAACCATCAGTTCAAAACGTTCTACAAGCCCTGCCTTGCTGCGATGCTTTTTAGTAAGCGGGCTCATCTCAACAGGATAATCGATAATAAATGTGGGCTGAATAAAATGATGCTCACATTTTTCAGAAAATATTTCATCAATAAGCTTTCCTTTCCCCATAGATATATCTGCGTGTATGCCTAACTGTTGGCAAATATTTCTTAAATCATCTTCATTTTTGTCTGATAGATCAAAGCCTGTAAATTCTTTAATTGCATCGTACATGGCAACTCTCCTGTAAGGCGCCTTAAAATCTATTTCGGCTTCGCCGGGAGAAACTTTAGTACTACCATTTACTTCTAAAGCGGTTGCCTCCAGCAGTTGTTCTGTAGTTTCCATCATCCATAAATAATCTTTATACGCCACATAAAATTCTAATATTGTAAACTCCGGATTGTGGGTGCGGTCCATTCCTTCATTACGAAAATTGCGGCTGAATTCATATACCCATTCAAAGCCTCCAACAATAAGCCTTTTCAAAAAAAGCTCGTTGGCAATGCGGAGATAAAATGGAATATCCAGCGCATTATGATGGGTAACAAATGGTCTTGCAGCAGCGCCACCTGCAATATTCTGCAACACAGGAGTATCAACTTCAAGGCCACCACGTTCATTAAGAAATGATCGAAGGGCATTGATCATTTTTGTACGTTTAATAAAGGTTTCTTTCACATGAGGGTTTACAATAAGATCCGCATAGCGCTGGCGATACCGGAATTCTGCATCAGTTACTTCGTCAAATGTTTCTCCGTCTTTTTCTTTTACAACAGGTAAAGGCCGCAGTGATTTGGAGAGAAGCGTAAACTCTGAGACGTGTATAGAAGTTTCTCCTGTTTTTGTTGTAAAGACATATCCTTTTACTCCAATAATATCGCCTATATCCAGTAGCTTTTTCCACACAACATCATACAGCGTTTTATCGTCACCGTTAGTTACATCGTCTTTGCGTATGTAAATTTGAATTTTACCGCTGCCGTCCTGTAGTACAGCAAAAGATGCTTTCCCCATATCTCTTAT
>JBDTYU010000307.1:0-6151 GCA_040005535.1 Ginsengibacter sp.
GCAGTCGCATAAAAGTATTTAATTTGAAATCAGCCCTGATAATTTTTGTACGCAATCCCGTTTTAGGAAAAGTAAAATCAAGATTGGCAGCAACGCTTGGCAAAGAAAAAGCGCTTGATATTTATACAGCCCTTCTTGCACATACACATAAAATTTCGAAATATCTTTCTGTAGATAAATTTATTTTTTACGAAGATTTTATAAACAAGGCTGACCTGTGGGAAAATGCTATCTATACTAAATTTCTGCAGGAAGGTGATGACCTTGGAGAGCGCATGAAAAATGCATTTAAGAAATTATTTAAAAAAGATTATGAAAAGGTCATAATCATTGGAAGTGATTGTTATGATCTTACAAGCGATACTATGGTTAAAGGGTATAATATACTTTCAAAAAAAGATTTTGTATTAGGGCCTGCATCCGATGGCGGGTATTATTTATTAGGGATGAATAATTTTATTCCACAAATATTTGATAATAAAAGCTGGAGCAGCGATAATGTTTACATAGATACGATCAATCAAATAAATGATCTTCAGTATACGGTTGATTCCCTGGCTTTATTAAATGATATAGACGTAGAGAGTGATATTAATTTCGATAAATTGAAAATAGTTTAGTAACATGGAATCATTTTTTCTTACGAAAAAAAAACAAAGCTTATTTTATCTTATTCAGTTCCAGCATATTTATTATCCAATGGGGCAAAGGTTTCTGTCCTTTTCTTTTTTTAAGATTAATGTGCCAGTTAAATTTTTTTATTACAGGAATTTTATGCGTTTCCACAAGTTCTATTAATGTTCCATCAGGATCTTCAACATAGCAAAATCTTCCCTTAGCCGTATCCATCGTATACGATTCTTTACTATCAACTGTAAATTTATATCCAAGTCTTTCTGATAATTTTTTTAGTGCGTCCATATCTGTTACATCAAAGCATAAATGAATAAAACCACAATCACCCCAATACCGGTTGTCAAAAATTCTTTTTGACTTTTTATTTATATGTTGTACCAGTTCAATTTCCACATCACCGAGCAAATTACTAAATGCCCCGAACGTTGATTTTTTCTTTTGAAGAAGTACTCTTCTGAATACTTCGCCGCTGTGATGCGGCACATCTGAAAACGCCGATGTAATATCATAGATCACTTCATTAACACTCAATAGGTTTTTATAAAAATGCAAAGACGCATTCATATCACTTACACCTATTACCGCACCGTAAACTCCACCATTTACTGATGCATTTTTTTTAAACCAATGTTTTCCTTCTGCAATATTGAAAAAATTTCCATACAAATCTTTCACCCAAAAATGGAGAAGGCCGGTTGGAGATATCATCAATACGGACGTAGATATTCCCGGAGTTTCTTTAAAATAAATTTGAGCAGTATTTATATCATGGCACTTTATTTTTACAGAAAAAATTCCTCTATCACCAAATTCTGCATTATTATTTACAGGAATACGGGATATATATTGCCACATCTCAAAACCCCCGCCACCAGAAAGGTTCATAGTTAAAGTCGCATGACGCTTGTGCACTTCATTTCCTGTATAGCGCTTCATTAATTCTGCTGATGACTTATCATCAAATATTAAAATATTCATTCCGAAAATATCTTTGTAAAGATATTTTGCTTCGTTGCAATTACTAACTCCAATACCCACCTGTTGTATTCCTGTTATTAATTCCTTCATATTTTGCGGAAACTAAATTTCACAATATTATTCCGAATGATATTGCAGATGGTAAATTAATAGCGGTACTTAAGTAATTGTTTATATTTTTTAACGAGAGTTTCCTGCCTTTCCCCGCTGCGGTACATTTTTATAATAGTATGATGAGCCCTTTGAACTCTTAGCCAGCTATTGCTACTGTATTTTCGGGCAGATACTAACACTTTATCTTTTAGAACTGCATAGCGATAATCCTTCCGTGCTCTTTTAACAATGTCAAAATCTTCCATTAGAATTAAGTCATCATTATAGCCATTAATTTTTTTGAAAATCTGCGTTTTGAAAAAAAGAGTTTGATCGCCCCCGGTACAAACAAACCAATCGAATCGTGTAAAAAAAGCATTGATCTTGAGCAATAAGCTATCGCTGTCAAATTTTGTTTGAAATCGTCCGAGAGTGTAATCTTTATTAATTGCGTTTATAATCTTAGTGTAAAAATTTTTCGGCGGAAAACAGTCAGCATGAACAAAGTAGAGAATATCAAAAGATGCAAATGAAGCTCCATAATTCATTTGGGAAGCTCTTCCTTTTTTATCACTTCTTACAACTTTAGCGCCTTCTTTAGAAGCAATTGATATCGTATTGTCAGTACTTCCACCATCTGAGACAATTATTTGAATGTTGCGGGGAGAATGAAATTTTAAATAACGAATAAGCGAACCTATATACTCGCTTTCATTATAGGTTGGGATGATAATACTAATTGCGGCAGATGTTTCCATTAACTTTCAACTTCATTAAAAACACTCAGGATAAAAAAATAATTGTCTATTTACAGATACGGAGTTGACCAGACTAAGGTTTTTTATAAAAAGTTTCAGAACAGGTTTCAAAAAACAAAAAAAAATAAAATTCATTGGAATAAAAGGAAATGCGTTCAAAAAAGTACTGAAGAATTTTTCGTATTAAAAAACTATTGTGATCTAACGTACATCAATATGCGCTTTGCCCTGGTAAAAATATTTATTAAGTGAGTCCAGGACTCTTGTGGTATCCGATAAAGGAAGTATAAAGGGTTGAGCAACTTTATAAGTTACAGAATCCGATGTGTACATGATAACGTTTCTCCCTAAACTTTTAAGTATTGCAAGCCTCGCTAATGCAACCTTCTTATCTTTTGTTTCCCTCACAACCACTTTAAACGTAAAGCTGTCTGCAGAATTCTTTTGAATATTATTGGTAGTCGCGGTTAAAGTTTGGGCTGCAAGCAATGAATCGTTTTGTTTGGGTGCATTTGATGTATCTGTGATTGGTACAATATTATTGGTTGTATCCACTTGTTCTGTATCATTTTTTTTAAATCCAAAATACCATGCAGCCCATGCACCCAATCCTAATAAAGCAACAATAAAAATAATAAGGAAAGCCCTGCTATTGTTACCGGAAGGTCCTCGCCTATAATCATTGAACAAATTTTCCTCATGTTTTTCCGCTCCTTCATCTTCTATTTTCATTTTTGGAACTTCCACTTTTTGTATGAGAGGCCCTGGCTTAAATTCGAGGTCGCCGCTTTTTAATTTTTCAAGGGTTCCAAGATTTTGAATTGTAAAAGGCTTTCCTATATTAAGAAACTGGCATCCCAAAGTTAAAAAAGAGTCAAGATCAGCAGAAGCAAGAGGCTTTATTTTTTTTGTATTTTGAACTATAAAATTAATAAGCTCATCATCTTCGCCGGTTTTAGGATCATACAGAAATGAGATGGCATCAGGTGGTATTACAAAGGGTTTATCTCCATCAACGCTCTCCGGTACGAGCGCATCGATTTTAAAAATTCCAATTCCCTGCAGAGAAATTTGCTTATGTTTTAATAAGTACAATACAAGGGCCTGCTCAATTTTCACAGTGTTGTTTTTAATAGAAGCAAACCTACATGTTATTAAGCAAATTCCAAAAAATGCCGGTTCACCTGCAACCGTGAAATTATTTACGATGATTTATCTGGTAAATTTGCTGATGCTTACTAAAGATGAAAAACTATTTATCGACTATTGGGAAAAAAACAGGAATAAAGAAAAACATTTTATGCGCCAACTCGCAGGCGGACTTCCTATGGGATTAGTTTTTTCACTTCCGGTTTTAATCGCTTTAATTTTTCATAACTGGTATAAAAGTATGATATACATTTCCGGCTCCCAGGTAATCGTAATAATTCTGGGCGTGCTGGGGGTTGCGGTATTTTTTGCAATATTTCGTATGAAATTTAAATGGGAAAATAATGAGCAGCTATATAAAGAGTTAAAATTTAAAGAGAACAGCGATGATGCAACAAATAAGTAATTTTTATGCTTTTATTTTACCAAACAAAAATTTTAGAAAAGATGAAAAAAATATTATTTGGCTTAGTCTTATGCCATATATTTATTGCAGGTTGTGTAAAAAAAGATACCAAGTGTTCTTACAATGATTTGAATACTATTGCTCCCCTTGCTGAAATTAAATCATTAACCGATTCGTTAGACACATTTAATATTACAGCCTCTCAGCATCCATCAGGATTTTTTTATAAAATTTCCGGCGCGGGTACCGGTGCAGGTATTACTAATCTTTGTTCGAATATAACGGTCACGTATAAAGGCAGTTTTTTTAACGGCAAGATATTTGATTCTACTGCGAACGGAACTGTAGCAACTTTTCCACTTGGCCAGGTAATAGGAGGATGGCAAAAAGGAATTCCGTTAATAAGCAAAGGCGGCGATATTACTTTATATATTCCACCTGCATTAGGGTATGGTGCTAATCCAAGACTCGATAGCCAGAACAATGTTGTTATTCCAGCTAACTCTTATCTTATTTTTAATATTCATATTGTGGATATACAAAATTAACCTTACTATAATTTTTTTTTCTGCAGAAGAGAAATTTAACCTTCTAACGATTTGACAGCGTTTAATTCTGTTGTATTGCAATGGCGCAACTGTAAATTGTATGTGAACATCCGGCCAATGAGTTTACCTTTGTTTTCATAACTAATATATGAGCCACCAGGCAATTTCAGTTTTTGATATGTTTAAAATAGGGATAGGGCCCTCGAGCAGCCACACACTTGGCCCATGGCGGGCCGCCAATCTTTTTTTACTTTCTCTTCAGAATAAAAATTTATTACAAAAAGTCAACAGGCTTGAAGTTTTATTATATGGCTCTCTTGCTAAAACAGGGAAAGGGCATGGCACAGATGTAGCTATACAACTTGGCCTTAGCGGTGAAGATCCCGTAACCTTCGATGTGAATATGATTGATGCTAAAATCAATGATATAAAAGCCATGAAAAAATTAATTCTAAATGGTAAATATGAAATTGATTTTGAACCTTCGGAAGATATAGAATTCTTATTTACGGAGACACTTCCTTATCATCCAAATGCACTTACTTTTTTAGCCGTTTTAAATAATGATGATCACATTGCTGAAACATATTATTCTATTGGAGGTGGCTTTGTGCATAAAGAAGGAGAGGAAGTGGATAGTGACAGCGAGATGGTATTACCATTTCCAATAAATGATGCTGACGATCTTTTGCACTGGTGTATGAAAACAGGTATGAGCATAAGCGAGGTGGTATTGGAAAATGAAAATACATGGAGAAGTGAGCAAAATACTCGTGCAGGCTTATTGAATATTTGGGAAGTTATGAAGCAATGTATTTTCAGGGGTTGCCATACGCATGGTATTCTTCCCGGCGGGTTGAATGTAAAAAGAAGAGCGGCAATTTTGAATAAGAAATTATTAAAAGAAAAAGAATACAGTGATTTTGATTCATGGATAAAAGTGATTAAAGAAGGCGGCAATGATTTTAAATATATTCTTGATTGGGTGAGCTGTTTTGCTCTTGCTGTTAATGAAGAAAATGCAGCATTCGGCCGTGTTGTAACCGCTCCAACTAATGGTGCTGCAGGAGTTATTCCGGCAGTACTTGCTTATTATATTATTTTTTCTGATGCTAATACACAGGATAAAATAATTCAGTTTTTATTAACTGCATCTGAAGTAGGGTGCATTTTTAAAAAAGGCGCTACTATATCTGCAGCTATGGGTGGTTGCCAGGCAGAGATTGGAGTTTCGTCCTCTATGGCTGCTGCTGCTCTTACTGAATGTATGGGTGGAACACAACGCCAGGCTTTAATGGCTGCTGAAATTGCAATGGAACATCATCTTGGAATGACCTGTGACCCAATAAACGGCCTTGTACAAATTCCCTGCATTGAAAGAAATACGATGGGAGCAATAAAAGCTATAACTGCTTGTCAGCTTGCATTACAGAGCGCTCCTGATTATGCAAAGGTAAGCCTTGACAATGTAATAAAAACGATGTGGAACACGGCTATGGATATGAATAGTAAATACAAAGAAACTTCTGATGGTGGCTTAGCGATTAATGTTCCTTTAAGTTTGAGTGAGTGTTAAGAAGCCC
>JBDTYU010000308.1:0-48870 GCA_040005535.1 Ginsengibacter sp.
CGGTGTCCCCACCGCCCACTATCAGCCTGGCCGTGCGACAATTTGGAATGCACCCATCCAATCCCGGTTGAGCTTAATTATGTCTATGCTTACTTTCTTCAAAGAAATCTTTGCGTAAAAATTCTTTAGGAAGTTTGAATAACTCTTCTTTTGGCAACGATTTAAAATATTCATAAGTAATCTTCAACCCTTCTGCCCTCTTAACTTTTGGTTCCCAATTTAAAAGCTCTTTTGCTTTTGAAATGTCAGGCTGCCTTTGTTTTGGATCATCCTGGGGTAAGGGCATATAAACTATTTTTTGCTTTGTTGCCGTTAGTGCAATTATTTCTTCTGCAAATTCTTTTAACGTAATCTGGTCAGGGTTACCAATATTCACAGGCATTGAATAATCACATAACAAAAGACGATAGATGCCATCAACCATATCATCAACATAACAAAAGCTCCTCGTTTGGCTGCCATCACCAAAAACAGTGAGGTCTTCACCACGAAGTGCCTGGCCTATAAAAGCGGGTAAAGCCCTGCCATCATTCAGTCTCATCCGCGGACCATAGGTATTAAATATTCTTACAATTCTCGTTTCTAATCCGTGAAAACTATGATACGCAGTTGTGATAGCTTCCTGAAAACGCTTAGCCTCATCATAAACGCCGCGTGGGCCCACAGGGTTTACGTTTCCCCAATACTCCTCGCTCTGAGGATGCACCTTTGGATCTCCATATACTTCACTTGTAGAAGCTACTAAAATTCTTGCTCTTTTTGAAAGTGCAAGCCCCAGACAGTTGTGTGTTCCAAGCGAGCCAACTTTTAAAGTTTGAATTGGAATTTTTAAATAATCGATAGGACTTGCGGGGGAAGCAAAGTGTAAAATATAATCAAGTTGCCCCGGAACATGAATAAATTTTGAAACATCATTATGAGAAAATTCAAAATTTTCCAGTTTAAAAAGATGCTGAATATTTTTTAAATCGCCAGTTATCAGGTTATCCATACCTATCACGTGCATACCTTCTTTGATAAACCTATCGCAAAGATGTGAGCCCAAAAATCCTGCGGCCCCGGTAATAAGAATTCTTTTGTTTGACATTATTTATGACAAGAATTTTTAATCACGAATTCATTTTCACAATTTGAAATCTTCACTCCCACATTACCGAATTAGCACATTAGCTAACCCGGCTAATTAATAATTTTTCTTCCTACGCTTTCATAATGGAATCCACATTCTTCCATTTGGTATAATTCAAAGAGATTTCTACCATCGAAAATAACAGGATTCTTTAAAAGCGATTTCATTCTATTAAAATCCGGGGTCCTGAATTCACTCCATTCTGTTGCAATCAATAATGCGTCCGCATTTTCAAGGGCGTCATATTGATTTTCGGCATAAGTAATTTTATCTCCAATTTCTTTTTTTACATTTTCCATTGCCTCAGGATCATACGCAATAATGGTGGCACCTTTCGCTGTTAGCTCATCAATTATTTTTAATGATGGCGCTTCACGTATATCATCAGTACTGGGTTTAAAAGACAATCCCCATAAGGCTATTTTCTTTCCCTTGATATCATTCTTAAAAAAGGAATAAACTTTAGGCAGAAGATGAATTTTTTGACTTTCATTTACCTCCATCACTGCTTCCAATATTTTAAAATCGTAATTAGCCTGATGTGCAGATTTCGATAATGCTTTTACATCTTTTGGAAAACAACTTCCACCATAACCAATGCCGGAAAATAAAAACCTTTTACCAATTCTGTCATCACTGCCCATTCCTTTTCGTATCATATCTACATCTGCCCCGAACCTTTCACATAGCTGTGCAATCTCATTCATAAAAGAAATTTTTGTAGCAAGAAATGCATTAGCGGCATATTTAGTAAGTTCTGCAGATTTTTCATCCATATGAATGATTGGATTTCCCTGGCGTACAAATGGTGCATATAATTCTCCTAATAATTTCTGTGCTTTTTCCGATGAAGTACCAATAACAACACGATTGGGTTTCATAAAATCTTCTACTGCCACCCCTTCCCGCAGAAATTCAGGATTGCTTACCACATCAAATAATTCATCCGCATTTTCAATTTCTCTTTCCTGTAAACTTTTTAAAATATATTGGCGAACCTTTTCTGCGGTTCCAACGGGCACAGTACTTTTGTTAATAATTATTTTATACTCATCTTTTTTTAAAAGCTTTCCAATATTTCCTGCAACATTTAAAATATATTTTAAGTCTGCGCTGCCATCCTCATCGGGTGGTGTGGGCAATGCGAGAATAATAATGCGTGCATCATTTATTCCATCCTCCAGCGATGTAGTAAATTTTAACCGTCCTTCTTTTTCATTACGAACAAAAAATTTTTCCAGCCCGGGCTCATATATCGTTACTTTTCCGGAAGATAATTTTTTTACTTTTTGCTCATCTATATCCACGCACATAACCATGTTCCCTGTTTCGGCAAAGCAGGTTCCTGTAACCAATCCGACATATCCCGTTCCTATTACTGCAATATTCATTTCTTTTATTTATTTATAAACTCTAAAACTTTTCCTGTAATAAAACTTTGCTGTTCTTCATCCAGTTCCGTATGTATAGGCAATGAAATAACTCTTTCTGTAAGCCAGTCAGTTTTTTTAAGTATAAAATCGCCACCACCAAATGCAGCAAACATCTTTTGTTTGTGTGCCGGTACAGGATAATATAACATAGAAGGAATATTATTTTCGGCCAAAAAATTAGTAAGTCTTTCCCTATAACCAACAGGATCATCAATATTTTTTAGAACAATTGTGTATTGATGAAACACATGTTTGCAATAATCGGCACGAAATGGAGTCGTAATCTTATCATGGCCTGCAAAAGCATTGTCATAATAATCAGCCGCTTTTATTCTTGCGTCAATATAGCCATCCAACAACGGTAATTTTATATTTAATATTGCAGCCTGTAATGCATCAAGCCTCGAATTGCAACCCACAATTTCATGATAATACCTTGTTTTTTGTCCATGGTTAGCAATCATTTTTAATTTTTCGGCAAGAGCGTCATCATTGGTAAAAAGAGCACCACCATCACCATAACAACCTAAGTTTTTACTGGGAAAAAATGATGTACTGCCAATTGTACCCATGCTTCCTGATTTTTTTGTTGTACCATCCTTAGAACGATAATCGCCACCTATTGCCTGTGCAGCATCTTCAATTACATATAAATTGTGGTCGCGGGCTATTTCCATTATAACATCCATATCAGCCGAATGGCCGTATAAATGAACAGGAACAATTGCTTTGGTTTTTGGAGTTATCGCTTTTCTTATTTCTTCAGGATCAACACAAAAAGTGTTTGTTTCTACTTCTACAAATACCGGTTTCAATTTTAATAAAGCAATTACTTCTGTTGTAGCAACGTAGGTAAATGAAGGTGTTATCACTTCATCACCCGGCTCAAGCCCTAATGCCATCATTGCAATCTGGAGAGCATCTGTACCATTTGCACAGGGGATTACATGCTTAACTCCCATGTATTGAGAAAGATTTTTTGCAAAACCATTTACCTGCGGGCCTCCAATAAATACCGAACTGTCCAAAACTTCGAGTATTGCTTTATCAACTTCATTTTTTATTTTGTGATATTGCTGCTTTAAATCAACCATTTGAATAGCCCTCATAATACCTGTTTTTAAAGGGCGCAAAGATAGTAATTGATACAGGAAAAGGAAATTAGAAATTATCAGTCATAGATTTCTTTAGAAGAAATTAGATTTGTATGAAAACATAACGGTTGATTATATTTTACAATCTATTTCTTGCTGTTTATTTTGCAGGCATTTGTATTGCCTCACTCTGGAATAAAAAAGCAAAATTGTGGATTAACGGAAGAAAAAAGTTTTTTAAAACTCTGCGAAAAACTTATATCTCTCAACAAAAGACAGTGTGGATGCATTGTGCCAGTCTTGGCGAATTTGAACAAGGCAGGCCGGTATTAAAAAAAATAGCAGAAGATTTTCCAGATGTCTCTATTGTCATAACTTTTTTTTCTCCATCAGGATATGAAATTGCAATCAACGATAAAGATTTTAAACAGGTTTTTTATCTGCCCCTGGATTCACCCCGTAATGCAAAAGAGCTAATCAATATTTTTAAGCCCGATTTGGTGCTTTGGGTGAAATATGAATATTGGTTCTATTACCTGAGAGAATTAAAGAAGAAGAATATTCCTGTTCTGCTTATTTCGGGAGTATATAGAAAAAGCCAGCCATTTTTTAAATGGTATGGAAAATTGTGGCAAAATATGCTGAAGATATTTACACATTTTTTTGTGCAGGAACCAGCTTCAGAAAAGTATTTACAGAAAATAATTTCTGCAGAAAAAATCACCGTTTCGGGAGATACAAGATGTGATCGTGTAATCAATATTGAAGAAAATTTTACTGAGGTGGCAGGTATTGCTGATTTTTGCGAAAACAAAAAAGTAATTGTGGCAGGAAGCACCTGGGAAGATGATGAAGCCGAATGGGTTCATTTTGTAAAGCAGCATCCTGAAATAAAATTTATAATTGCTCCTCATGAAATAGACGCAGAGAATCTTGCTTTTGTAAAAAAAGAATTTCGTGGATCAATATTTTATTCAGAATGGATGGAAAATCAGGTATCGGGTATCAGGTATCAGGTATCAGGTATCCAAAATCTGGCATACAACTGCCTTATCATTGATAATATTGGAATGCTTTCAAGATTGTATAAATATGCAACAATCACCTATGTAGGTGGAGGTTTTGGCTATAACGGGCTTCATAACATACTTGAAGCAGCCGTGTATGGCAAGCCTGTAATTTTTGGCCCTGAATATGAAAAAAATTTTGAAGCAGAAGAGTTGATTAATTGCACAGGTGGAATAAGTATTGAGAATGCACTGGAGTTAGAAAAGGTTGTAAATAATTTATTAAATAGTGATGAAGAAATTCTATCACGCGGAGCAGCTTCAAAAAACTATGTGTATAAAAATGCAGGGGCTACAGAAAAAATTATTTCCTACATTCAAAAGAATCGCCTTTTTACCAATTGATCAAATTGTTTTACAATAGGATCACTGTCCAGCCAGCCTATTTTTACTTTTAATTCTCTCCTGATCCAGTATTCTGCTTCAGCAAATATTGAAAAGTTCTGGATTGTTTTTATACTGCGTTCATACATGGCTTCATCGCCGCGAAATAATTCACTTATAAATAAAAAGCGGTCGTTTATACCAATAGCTTTTTTAAGGTCTTTGATAGGAGCATCGGTAAGTTTATCAGAAAGTTCAGTTTTTATTTCTTTCAGGCGGTCATTCAATGATTCGGAATGTCTGAAAGGTATTTCATTTTTTAAAAAATCTTTTTTCGCTAAAGGAGTTTGGTGAGCAAGTGTAGGCACGTCTTCAATAGGATCATAAACAAACAATGGTCTTGCATTTGTTACCATAGAATTAACTGCTTCAGCATTTCTTTTTATCTGCTCAAGCTCTTTCTCAATTTCTTTTTCATCTACCTGTAAAACTTCTATGACTTTTTCTTCTGAAATATTTTCGTGTGAATAAGCTTTGTTAACACCAGCCTGAAATACATTCAAAGACATGGGCATAATCACCGATACTTTACCCTCGTTAAGCTCCTTTTTTATTTCCTGCTGACTTTGTAATTCTGCCTGCAACATTTGCACAGTATGCAAAAGCATTTGAGCAGATGCATTTTCATCAAGCTGTCGTTGTAATTTTTTTATGAGTGTTGACACTCTTTCCATGTAGAAATTTGATCTTAGATTTGGATTTTGCAGGATATTAAATGTTTGCTTTGAAATAAAGTAAATTCATTTTAACCTTGCAATTAAAGCTAAGTTACAAATTGAATTTAAAACGAAATACAAAAAATGTTTATAGAACCCAATTTTAAAGGTGAGCGAAGGGGATGGATAGAAGTGATTTGCGGAAGCATGTTCAGTGGTAAAACCGAAGAATTAATACGCAGGCTAAGAAGAGTGGCAATTGCCAACCTGAAAGCAGAAATATTTAAACCTTCAGCAGATATGCGTTACGATGATATAAAGATTGTAAGCCATGATGAAAATAAAATCCAATCAACACCTGTGGATAATTCTAAAACAATTCTTATGCTGGCACAGAATGTTGATGTAGTTGGAATTGATGAAGCACAGTTTTTTGATGATGAGATAACAACTGTTTGCGAACAGCTTGCATTGAATGGAACAAGGGTAATAGTCGCGGGGCTTGATATGGACTACCAGGGCAATCCCTTTGGGCAAATGCCAAACCTGCTCGCCATCGCAGATTATATAACCAAGCTTCATGCAATTTGCATGAAATGCGGAAACATTGCCAATGTTAGTTATCGCAAAATTGATGTAGGTGGACAGGTGCTTCTTGGGGAAAAAGAAATTTATGAACCACGGTGCCGCATATGCGCTGCATTAGGATAATTGTAGATTATATGACAATGCTCAGGTTAAAATCATTTTAGCATTGTTTATTGCCTGTTGATCATTGTCAATTGTTATTTGAATGTCAAAAATTTTTACTTTATTAAAAAAAGATTTCTTGCTTGAACTCAGGCAACAGCATACTTTTTTCGGAATATTATTATACGTTGCTTCTACCATTTTTGTTTTATACCTCGCAATGGGCCAGCCGGAAAGCACAGTGTACAATGGCATCTTCTGGATGATACAATTATTCGTTTGCATAAACGCAGTTGCTAAAAGTTTCTTACAGGAAAGCAAAGGAAGAATGCTGTATTTTTTTTCTATAACAAGCCCTGTAAGTTTTATAGTGGCAAAGCTTATTTACAGTACTCTTGTTATGCTGCTAATGGTTTTCGTAAGCCTTTTATTATTTAGAATTTTATTAGGTAACCCTGTAAATAATTATTTTCAATTCATTGCGATAGCTTGTCTTGGTGGTGTAAGTTTAAGCTTTGTTTTTACATTAATGGCTGCGATAGCAGCGAAAGCACAACAAAATGCAGCAGTGATGGCCATACTGGGATTTCCCTTAATTATACCACAATTGTTATTATTAATAAGACTTTCAAAAGTCGCTTTTGGAGAAGTATTTCGTGAAGGTGCATTGCTGCAGATTTCTCTCTTATTAATTGCAATGGATATTTTAGTTATTGTACTGGCAATTATATTATTCCCTTTTTTATGGAAGGACTGAACTAATTAAATTAGCTAATGTGCAAATATGCTAATGACAACCGTGAAAAGTTTTTAATTAGCAATGCGAATATGATAATGAATAAATAGACTTCTAATTGGCTAATTGGCTAATAATCAAATTAGTTACTTAAAATCTTTTCATTACTTCTGCCATTGTTTTACCAATATCAGCAGGGCTTTCAACCACATGAACACCGCACTCAGCGAGTATTTTCATTTTAGCAGCAGCAGTATCTTCAGCTCCGCCAACAATAGCACCTGCATGCCCCATCCGGCGACCGGCGGGTGCAGTCTGCCCTGCAATAAACCCAACCACGGCTTTAGTTCCATTTTCTTTTATCCACTTCGCAGCATCAGCTTCCATGCTTCCGCCAATTTCACCAATCATTACTATGCCCTCTGTTTCTTTATCATTCATAAAAAGTTCTACAGCTTCTTTTGTTGTTGTTCCAATAATAGGATCACCACCGATGCCTATTGCTGTTGAAATACCGAGGCCTGCTTTAGCAACCTGGTCTGCTGCTTCATAAGTAAGCGTACCTGATTTTGATACAATTCCTATTTTTCCTTTTTTGAAAATAAAGCCTGGCATAATACCAACTTTACATTCATCAGCAGTAATAACGCCGGGACAATTAGGGCCAATCAATCTTGCGTTAGTACCTAGTAAATAATTTTTTACTTTCACCATATCCTGTACAGGTATTCCTTCTGTAATACAAACGATCAATTCTACTCCGCCATCCGCAGCTTCCATGATTGCATCTGCAGCAAATGCAGGTGGCACAAAAATGATACTTACATCAGCACCGGTTTCCTTTATGGCTTCTTCAACTGTATTAAAAACGGGACGGTCCAAATGCGCAGTTCCACCTTTATTGGGAGTAACGCCGCCAACCACATTGGTTCCATATTCTATCATCTGTGTTGCATGGAAGGTTCCTTCTGTTCCTGTAAAACCCTGTACAATTATTTTTGAATTTTTATTTACTAATACTGACATGAATAAATTTTATGTTGGGCAAATATATGAAATAGCCCCTAACCCGAAAGGCGAATGGAACGCCTCATTAAACTCAAAATAAATTTAATAAAATAGTTATTTCAAATATTGTCTCTCTCCTTCGGAAAGGAGTTACGGAGAGATTATTTTAAAATCATCTCCGTCAAACAATCCTAAATCACTCAACTTTACGTGAGGAATTACGAGCAATGCCATAAAAGATAATGTCATAAATGGCGCTGATAATTTTGAACCTAATTTCTTTGCGGCATTATCAAGCCCTGTATATTTTTTGGCAACCTTATATCCATCATCATTGCTCATAAGCCCTGCAACTGGCAGTGGTAAAATTTTATCAAAAGAAGTCATTGCAGCATCTGCACAACTAATTCCCCCTTTTTTTTCAATAATAAGATTCACAGCCCTGCAAAGGCTTTCATCATCAGCACCTACTGCAATAATGTTATGACTGTCATGTGCAACAGATGAGGCAATGGCTCCTTTTTTCAATCCAAAATTTTTTACAAATGCCATTGAAACAGGTGCTTCTTTATAACGGTTTATTACAACCATTTTTAAAATATCATTATCAATATCACTTACATATAAATCATTAACGATTTTTGGATTGAAAGTGAGTTTATTAGTTATAAGTTGTCCATCAAGTGCTTCAATCGCTATTAATTCAGAGGTATTATCTTTTATTTTAAAATTAAAATCTAAAACACTTTTGTTCTTACAATTGAAATTATTTATCAAAATTGATTTTGTTGCAGCAATTTTTGACGAACCATTTTCGGCAACAAGCATTCCGTTTATGTATGTTGATATAACATGAAAGTTTTGAAGATCTTTCACCACAATAAAATCCGCATCATCACCTGCTTTCAATAATCCAACATTCATGTTATAATGGCTTACAGGATTTACACAGGCAGCTTTTAATACTTTAAAGATATCAATCCCTTTTGCAACTGCTCTTTTACAAAGTTCATTAATATGTCCTTTCACAAGGCTATCAGGATGTTTATCATCGCTGCAAAACATTATGTCATCTTCGTAATCGTTAAGCAAATCAATCAATGCTTCAAAATTTTTAGCAGCGCTACCTTCACGAATAAGGATCTTCATTCCATATTGTAATTTATCAAGCCCCTCTTCTTTTGTAAAACATTCATGATCGGTACTTATGCCTGCCTCAATATATTTTTTTGCCGCTTCGCCTCTTAAGCCAGGAGCATGCCCGTCAACAGGTTTATTATAAATTTTCGCTGAATTAATTTTAGCCTCTACTTCTTCATCGTGATGCAAAACACCAGGAAAATTCATCATCTCACTTAAATAATTTATTTCATCTTTTGCCAAAAGTGTATCAACCTGTACAGCATTAAGTGCGGCACCTGCAGTTTCAAAAACTGTCGCAGGCACACAACTTGGTGCTCCGAAATAAAATTTGAATGGAACCTGTTTGCCGTTTTCTATCATAAAGTCAACACCTTTCATTCCACATACATTGGCAATTTCATGCGGATCGCTTATGGTCGCAACGGTTCCATGAACCACTGCAAGCTTTGCAAATTCCGCCGGGACAAGCATTGAACTTTCAATATGCACATGTGCATCAATAAATCCTGGTAGTATATAATTTGTTTGTTGAACTGATCCATTGATCCTGTTAATGGATTTTATTCTTCCATTTTCAACAAGTACTTCTGCAGGAAAAATATCTTTAGATAATATATCAACAACATTTCCTGTAATATTAAAATTCATTCTACATATTTTTAAACCGTTTGAAGCGTAAATTAAATGTATTATTTATTGACAAAATTCAAAAAAAATAATGACTTGTTTATTGGCTTATCTTGCACGTTTAAATTTTTAAAAATGAAAAATATTGTTCTTTTCGTGGTATTCATTCTGGCGTTGGTATTCGCACAATTTGCGAATGCACAATCGGTTGAGGAAGTAATCAATCAATACATTATAGCACGTGGCGGAAAGGAAAGATTAAATTCAATAAGGTCAGTTTATTTCGAAGGCACGAGGCAAATGATGGGTAATGAAGTACAGGTAAAAGTTACCAAAGTAAATAATAAATTGTACCGCACTGATTTTGAATTTGGAGGCAATTCAGGTTATACAATTGTTACTCCGGAAAAGGGATGGACATACATTCCTATGCGCTCTGACAAGCCTGATGAAATACCCGCAGGCATGTTACAATCGATGCAGAGCCAGCTTGATATCGCAGGTCCGCTGGTTGATTTTGCAGCTAAAGGATACCATGCGGCTTCAAAAGGAAAAGAAACTATTAATGGAAAAGAATCCTGGAAAATACAGCTTACAAATGCTGCAGGAAAAGAGTTCACTTATTATATTGATATTAAAACCAATCTTCTTATACAAAGCAGGCAAATGAGTGAAGGAGGTCGTAACGGCGGTGGAGAAGCAAAAGAAATTATTACAAACTTTAGTGATTATAAAGAAGTGGGGGGTGTAATGTTTCCTCAAACAATCTCAACAGAAGGCAGTGGAATGGGAAGCGGCTCAATGACTTTCGATAAAATTGAAGTTAACATGCCTGTTGATGAAAAACTTTACAAGCCATCAAATTGATTCCCTAAAAAAAAATCATGTTACCGGCTTAGCCCGGTAATTTTTTTTGAAAAATGTTTATTTAATTTCAATTAAAAATTACCGCATCATGATGAACAGAAGATTTTATATCGCACTGACATTTCTTTTTTCTGTTACAAATATTAATGCGCAGGAAAAAAATTCATTTTCGTCAACACTTGGAAAATGGAAGTTTACATTGTATAGCGGTAACATCACAAAAAGCACTTTTGAACCAATAAACTATTTACATAACGAACAGGTATCAAATGCTGTAATTGCAAAGCCTGCTGACTTCACAACACCTTATAAAAATTTTGCAATCAACATTTCTACTGGCAACATTAATTATTATCACGGCCATGATACACTTTTGATGCTCAATTATTTTGACAGCACCGGTTTTAAAGGTTTCAGGTTTCGGTTAAACGACAATGAAAAAATTTTTGGAACAGGTGAGCGCTCCCTGTTATTGAACCGGCGAGGCTACAAGCTGGATTTATATAACACTCCACATTATGGCTATGGTATAGATGCTGATAATTTAAATTACACAGTACCATTCATACTTTCTTCCGGAGGTTATGGAATATTTTTTGACAATCCCTCTAAAAGTTATCTCGATATAGGAAAAACAAATGGTGCAGTTCTTGAATATGGAGCTTCTTCCGGAGAACTTAGTTTCTATATAATTCCGGGAAAAAATGTTGATGAGATCATTACAAAATATCAATCCTTAGTGGGCACACAACCCATACCTGCCCGCTGGGTTTTTGGTAATTTGATGAGCCGGTTTGGATATCGTTCACAGGAGCAGTTATTTTCTACTGTTCATAAGATGAAGCAGGAAAGTGTTCCGCTTGATGCAGTCATACTTGATCTCTTTTGGTTTGGTGACAGCATTAAGGGAACGCTCGGCAATCTTGCATGGGTAAATAAAAACGCATGGCCGCAACCTGGAGCAATGATAAAAAATTTAAAAAAGCAAGGCATTAATACCATCTTAATTACAGAGCCATATATTTTAAATACAACTACTAATTATGGGCCATCAAAAAAATTTCAAGCGGTAGATAGTTCGGGCAATCCATTCGTATTAACCAATTTTTATTTTGGAAATGGTGGCCTGCTCGATCTTTTCAGAAAAGATGCACAAGATTGGTTTTGGGGTAAATATAAAACACAAATAGCAATGGGTGTTGCAGGCTGGTGGGGCGATTTAGGTGAACCTGAAACACATCCTGTAACTATGAATCACAATTTAAAAGATCTTGGTTTTAAAAGACTATTTAAAGCAGATGAAGTACATAATATTTACGGCCACTATTGGGATAAAATGCTTTTTGATAAATATGCAAAGGAATATCCTGACGTACGTTTGTTCAATCTTAACAGGAGCGGATATGCCGGGAGCCCACGTTATAGTATTTTCCCATGGAGTGGAGACGTCGGCAGAAACTGGGATGGATTAAAAGCTCAATTGCCCATTATGATTGGTATGAGCATGAGTGGTGTACCCTATATACATGCAGATGCCGGTGGGTATGCCGGCGGAGATGATGATAAAGAATTGTATACACGCTGGTTGCAGTTCGCAACATTTACTCCGGTATTTCGTCCGCATGGCACTGCACTTGGAAATGCCGATACTAATGCTAAAGACATTCCATCCGAAGCGTGTTTTTATCCTGAACCTTATAAAAGTATTGTACGCAGATACATTAATCTGAGATATACATTTTTGCCTTACAATTATACACTCGCTTACGAAGAAGCAAAGTTTGGAAGGCCTTTAGTAAGACCGTTATTTTATTATAACAATACTGATAGTAATTTATTTAAAGCGCAGGACGAATATTTTTGGGGAGATAATATTTTAGTTGCTCCTGTTTTAGAAAAAAGTGCAACAGAAAGAAAAGTTTATTTGCCCGAAAGCAACTGGTATAATTTTTTTACTGATGAAAAAATGGAAGGGAAAAAATGGATCACTGAAAAAACTGATATAAATAACATCCCTGTATTTGTAAAAGAAGGCAGCTTTATTCCAATGTTTACAAATGTTTCACCAATTAAAAACACAAATGATTATACAGGCAAAAGTGTTACTATAAAATATTACCCATCTTCATACAAATCAAATTATACCCTGTTTGATGATGATGGCGTTACCAATAATACTTTATCAAAAGGCAAATTTGAGCTGATAAGTTTTGAAGGAAAAACAATTGCTGATAAAATAGATATTACCATATCATCCCCAAAAAAACAAAGCGGGCATTCAAAGAAAATACAATTAATTTTTCCCGGAGATAAAAAAATATTATCTGTAAAAATAAATGGAAAATATTTTAAAAGAGATGATGCAGAAAATCCTGAGAAGAACTTTATTGAATTTCAATTTTCAGGAATATTATTGAAGATGGAAATAGAATTTAAAAAATAAGGCCAAAAAAATCTTTATATATAAAGCTGTCTTCATGGATATTTTCCTCCGGCTAACTAAGGTTAATTTCAAATACGCAAATGAATTAGTAATTTCCCTGTCTAAACTTTTAAGTAAATCTATTGTATGAAATTATTTATTCTATTAATTATCTCCTTATGCTTTGCAATAATAACTTGTGCGCAAAACAATGTTGATTCGGTTGTTAATAAATTAATTGACGGGATGGGATGCGTGAATATTTAATTTATAATTTTTGTTTATGAAAAAAATCATAGTCCTGTTAATAACAATTCTTGCCGCTTTATTTTCTTCAGCGCAAAAAAAACAAATAGTTATTGCAAATAATGATGACAGTATTTTATTAAGCAAGACAAAATACAGGCAGGTAGGCCCTTTCCGCGGTGGCAGAAGCGGAACAGTTTGCGGAGATTATAAAGATAAAAACACTTTCTATTTTGGAAGCACAGGTGGGGGTGTTTGGAAAACACAAGATGGTGGCAGCAACTGGAAAAATATTTCTGATAAATTTTTTGGAGGTTCTATAGGCAGCGTTGCAGTTTCTCCCTCCAACTCATCAATAATTTATGTGGGAGAAGGAGAAGCGACATTACGCGGCAACGTTAGTGAAGGCCATGGCATGTGGCGCAGTGACGATGGAGGCAGAAACTGGAAACATATTGGTCTTGATAATTCAAGGCACATCATGCGGATAGTAATTCATCCTTCCAATCCTGACATAGTGTGGGTAGCAGTTCTTGGACATTTATTTGGAACATCTCCTGAAAGAGGAATTTATAAAACTATTGATGGTGGTAAAACATGGAAAAAAGTTTTGTTTAGCAATGATGAAAGCGGTGGTGCAGAATTAGTAATGGAACCTGGTAATCCTTCCGTTTTGTATGGGGTAACGTGGACGGTTAAACGCAGTCCTTATAGTCTGGAAAGTGGTGGAAAAGGAAGTGCATTATGGAAAAGCACAGATGGTGGAGAAAGCTGGAAAAAACTAAATGATAAGAAAGGGTTTCCGGGAAGTACTGTCGTAGGAAATATAGGTGTTGCCGTTTCACCTGCAAATCCTGACAGGGTATTTGCACTCGTAGAATCAGAAAAAGGTGGATTGTTAAAAAGCGATGATGGCGGTGAAACCTGGACCAACATAAGCACAGATGCGAACATACGCCAGCGTGCATGGTACTTCAGTAAAATTTATTGTGATCCTAAGAATGCAGATATTATTTATGCGCTCAATGTAAATATGTATCGCAGTACAGATGGAGGTAAAACATTTAAAGAAATAAATACACCTCATGGAGATCATCATGATTTATGGATTGATCCTGAAAATGATAACCGGATGATTGTTGCTGACGACGGAGGAGCACAGATAAGTTTTGATGGAGGCAATAACTGGAGCACTTATTATAACCAGCCAACAGCACAATTTTACAGAGTTTCTACTGATAATAATTTTCCATACAGGTTACTTGCAGCCCAGCAGGATAATTCTACTGTTCGTATTTTATCCAGAACAGAAAGTAACGAGATTAATCAAAGCAACTGGACATCAACTGCGGGTTTTGAAAGCGGTTATGTAGTAGCTGATCCTTCTAATCCTGATATTGTTTATGGAGGAAATTATGGAGGATTTATTTCACGCTTCGATCATAAAACCGGCGAGAACCGTTCGGTAAGCGTATGGCCTGTCTATGATTTGGGTAATGGCGCTGACATATCTAAATACCGTTTTCAATGGAACTTTCCCATTTTTTTTTCTCCCAATAATCCAAAGAAATTATATGCTGCGGGTAATGTTTTATTTGCTACTGAAAACGAAGGCGCTACATGGACCGCACTAAGCGGTGACCTTACTACAAATGATAAAAGCAAACAAAAATCAAGTGGCGGCCCAATCACACAGGACAACACGGGTGTGGAAGTGTATTGCACAATCTTTACAGCAATGGAATCTCCTCTTGAGAAAGATTTGTTGTGGACAGGAAGCGATGACGGGCTGATTAATATTAGCAAAGATAGCGGAGTTCATTGGGAGAATGTAACTCCGCCAGCTGCTGGTAAATGGATGCTGTGGAATTGTGTGGAAGCTGACCCTTTTAAAAAAGGAACTGCTTATTTTGTTGGAACAAAATATAAGCTCGATGATTATACGCCTTATATTTTTGTTACAAACGATTATGGAAAAACATGGAATAAGATAACTAACGGTATAGCCCCCACGCACTTTACCAGGTGCCTGCGTGCAGATAAAAAGCGTCCCGGGCTTTTATACTGCGGCACAGAATATGGCATGTATATAAGTTATGACTATGGTGAAAACTGGAAGCCCTTGCAACTCAATTTACCTGTCGTTCCTGTTACTGATCTCACTATTAAAAACAATGATCTCGTTGTTGCAACACAAGGAAGATCATTCTGGATATTGGATGATTTGAGTGTAGTGCAAAACATGGAAAAAAATATTACTCAAAAAGATATATACATTTTTTCTGTAGAAGATGCATGGCGTATGAAGGGCTCACAAAATCTGAATGTAAAAAATGCCGGTATCAATCCTCCAAACGGGGTCATAGTAAATTATTATTTAAAAGATTTTAAGGATAGCAGCCTTATAAAAATTTTAGTATTGGATAAAAATAAAAAAGTTATCAGCAGTTACAGTACCAAACCTTCAGTTGATACAGTCAAGATAGAAGTATCCAAAGGGATGAACCAGTTTGTTTGGAATATGAATTATGCTGCTGCTGAAAAAGTGGAAGGAATGATATTGTGGAATGGCTCTGTTCCAGGGCCTAAAGCTATTCCAGGCAAATACTATGTGCGCATCATTAACGATAAAAAAGATAGTGCTGAAACAGAAGTAAACATAAAGCCAAATCCAAATTTTAAACAAACTCAACAGGAATATGAAGACCAGCTTAATTTTTTAATTTCAGTAAGAGACAAATTTTCAGAAGTACAAAAAGCAATAAAAAATATTCGTGAAATAAGAAAACAAATAAATGATTTTATGGCCAGGCAGGGAAGTGATACCACCGGGGCAATAAAATCGATGGCCGATTCCATCAATAAAAAAATGACAGGCATTGAAGAAGCGCTTTATCAAACCAAAGCAAAAAGCGAACAAGATGTTTTAAATTACCCGATACGACTTAATGACCAGGTTTCAGGATTGTATGACTATGCAG
Source organism: Ginsengibacter sp. (assembly GCA_040005535.1). GTDB lineage: Bacteria > Bacteroidota > Bacteroidia > Chitinophagales > Chitinophagaceae > Ginsengibacter. The sequence continues at coordinate 16,484 of JBDTYU010000308.1, forward strand.
CATCTGGTAATTATGCACCTACGCAACAGGTAAAAGAAGCCTATTCCTTTTTAAGTGCAAAGGTTGATGTGGAACTAAATAAATTAAAAATAATTATGGATGTTGATTTGCCAAAATTCAATCAGTTAATAAGGGATAAAAAGCTGCCATTGATAGGTGTGAAGAAAGAATAAAATTGTAATTTTAAGAAGTTATGCCAGGTATATTAATACATCCGCCTAAATCTATGCTGGAAGTTTGGGAAAGCCTTCCTGAAGGAACTCTGTGCCAGCTCATTAATAATAGATTAACTATGAGTCCTTCTCCTATTGACATACACCAAGTAGTATTGAATGAAATAAATATTGAAATTTCGCTTTTTTTAAGAAAAAATAAAATAGGAAAATTAAGGATTGCACCGTACGATGTTCATTTTTCAAAGCAAAATATTTTACAGCCTGATATACTTTTTATCAAAAACGAAAACCAGAATAAAATTCAAAGCAAAGGCTTGTTTGGAGTGCCTGATCTTATAATTGAAATTTTATCTCCTTCTACTTCTAATCTTGATTGGGAAGTGAAGAAATTGATTTATGAAAGATACGGTGTGCAGGAATATTTTATTGTAGAACCTAATTCAAAATCTGTTACTTCTTTTTTTCTTAAGGAAGGGGAATATGAAGAACAGGAAAACACAAAGGCTATATTTAAATCTGTTTTATTGAATACTCAAGTTAAATTTTGAGATTTGGCTTCATACACTTACTCTAACAAATCCGGTCTTTTTTCTTTTGTTCTTACAATTGATTGCTCATGTCTCCATGTTTCAATTTTTGAATGATTGCCACTCATTAAAATTTCAGGAACCTTCCATCCTCTAAATTCTTCGGGACGTGTATAAACAGGAGGCGCCAGTAAATTATCCTGGAACGAATCAGTTAATGCTGAAGTTTCATCATTTAAAACACCAGGCAATAATCTTCCAATTGCATCTGCAAGTACGGCTGCCCCAAGCTCTCCACCGCTCAAGACATAATCGCCGATAGAAATTTCTTTAGTGATAAAATGATCACGTACCCGCTGGTCAATGCCTTTGTAATGGCCGCATATCAACAATAAATCTTTTTTTAATGATAAAGAATTCGCAGTTTTTTGTGTAAACTTTTTGCCGTCGGGGGTGAGAAAAATAACTTCATCATATTGTGTCTGTTTTCGCAAAGCTTCAATGGCATTCACTAAAGGTTCAATCATCATTACCAGGCCGGCACCACCACCAAACTGGTAATCATCAACCTGGCCATGTTTATAATTAGTATAATCTCTTAAATTAAAAATATTTATTTCCAGTAACCCTTTTTCTTTTGCCCGCTTTATTATTGAATGGGCAAAGAAACTTTCCATCAATTGAGGCACTACAGAAATAATATCAATTTTCATAGTGCAAACTTATAACAAATGATGATTAGGTGTTTTCCACGTGAGCAGAGGCACGTAAGCGTCTGTCTACTTGAAGTGGCCTAACACCTACAAAGTGAATTCATCCAAATTTCTTTTTTCCTTTTTTGTAGGACGTCCTTGTTTGCTTTTTCTTTTTCCTGTATTGAAAACAAAAGAAGCCGTTTGAGCTTTTTCCTTTTCTTCTTCAGGCGAAAGATCAATATAATATTTTATCGCCTCAGAAAACTGAACTCTGTTGTGCAATAAACCGCTTACTTCAATGAGCCATCTTTTTGCATCAGTCTTTATTTCATATTGCTCTCCGATACTAACGGTTTTTGCAGCTTTTACATTCACACCTTTGCATTTTACTTTTGCGCTATTGCATGCATCTCCTGCAAGGCTCCGGGTTTTAAATATTCTTATCGCCCATAAATATTTATCAATTCTTAATTTTTCTTTTTCTGTCATAGACAAATTTATAATTGATTTATATAAATGGTAAAAAGAAGTGTATAGTGTTTATGTATTTTTACCGATAAAAAACATCAATGGCAAATAAAAAACTAAAGCTTTCGGCAATTATTATTCTTTTAATTTTTTCATTTACATCTTTCTGCCAGTTTCGGGCAAAAGAAATTAACTGGACATCTGACGGAACTGCTTATTTAAAATTAAAAGAAGGCAGTATTATAAGAACTGATATAAAAACCAATAACGAATCCATCATCGTAAAAAAAGAACAACTCATTCCGGCAGGAAGCGATAAATCTTTACCCTTTAACATTTACAGTTTTTCAATTGATAATAAAAATCTGCTCATTTTTACTAATACTGCCAAAGTATGGCGCTATCACACACGCGGCGATTATTGGATATTAGACCTTTCTTCTAACCAGTTGACGCAACTTGGAAAAGGATTGCCTTCTCAATCATTGATGTTTGCTAAATTATCACCCGATGGAAATAAAGTTGCTTATGTAAGTGAGCATAATATTTTTTCAGAAGATCTTTCTTCACATAAAATTAATAAACTAACGGCCGACGGTACACGAAAATTTATCAACGGAACTTTTGATTGGGTGTACGAAGAAGAACTAGGGTGCAGGGACGGTTTCCGATGGAGCCCTGATAGTAAAAAAATTGCTTTTTGGCAAGTGGATGCTACTAAAGTACGTGACTATTACATGCTCAATACTACTGATTCGGTGTATTCTCAAATTATTCCTGTAGAATATCCAAAAGTTGGTGAGCCCCCCTCCCCTGTTCGCATAGGTGTAATTACAGTAGGTAATGACAATATTAAATGGATGGATGTTCCCGGAGATCCTCAGCAACATTACCTTCCAAGAATGGAATGGGCAAATAACCCTGATGAAGTTGTAGTGCAACAACTTAACAGGAAACAAAATGAAAGCAAATTATTTTATTGTAATGCAGCTACCGGCGAAGCCAGAAATTTTTATACAGAAAATGATAAGGCCTGGATAGATATTAAATCAAGATGGAACGATGATGACCCGACAGGATGGGAATGGCTTAACAATGGAAAAAATTTTTTATGGGTGAGTGAAAAGGATGGCTGGCGTCATCTTTTTTTAGTAAGCCGCGACGGTAAAAAAGAAACATTAATTACAAAAGGTAATTATGATATTGACAATATTAAATGTATTGATGATAAAAATAATTATGTCTATTTTATGGCGTCGCCAAACAATGCCACTCAGCTTTATTTATACAGAACAAAAATGGATGGAAAAGGAAAATTAGAATTGGTTTCTCCGTCATCGATGAGAGGTACTCATAATTATGATATTTCACCCGGGGCAAAATATGCCATGCACAGTTTTTCCAATTATAAAACTTTCCCTGTACGTGAATGGATTTCGTTACCCGATCATAAACCTTTGCTTGAAGATAAGAGCATCGCAAAGAATATTAAAGTAAACGAAACCTCCACTATTGAATATTTTAAAGTAACTACAGAAGATAATATTACACTGGATGGATGGATGGTAAAGCCGGCAAACTTTGACAGCACCAAAAAATATCCCGTTGTTTTTAATGTTTATGGAGAACCCGCTGCTTCCACTGTTGGTGACAGCTATGGCTCACAGTTCAATTTTTTATTTAATGGCGATATGAGTACCGAGGGATACATACAGGTTTCGGTTGATAACCGCGGTACTCCTTCATTGCGGGGAGCGGAATGGCGTAAATCAATTTATGGGCAAATTGGAAGGTTAAACATTCATGACCAGGCAATGGCTACAAAAAAATTGTTAGAAAAATCATATTTTGACAAAGATCGTGTGGCAGTGTGGGGATGGAGCGGGGGCGGATCTTCTACACTCAACCTGATGTTTCAATATCCTGAAATTTATAAAACTGGCATTTCTATTTCCGCAGTTGACAATCTTTTATTCTACGATAATATTTATGAGGAAAGATACATGGGATTGCCACAGGAAAATATGGACAATTATGTAAAAGGCTCTCCAATCTATTATGCAAAAAATCTTAAGGGAAATTTATTATTTATACATGGTACGGGAGACGATAATGTGCAATACGATAATGCAGAAGCGATGCTCAATGAATTAATAAAATACAATAAAAGTTTTCAATTCATGCCTTATCCTAACAGAACACACAGCATTTCTGAAGGAGAAGGAACCCATAAACACTTATCAACTTTATATTCTGAATTCTTAAGAAAAAACTGTCCCCCGGGAGCAAGATAAATTCTTGTATTATATTTGGTTTTTAAATACCCTAATGATGCGTTCCCATATAATTATAAGTTTACTCTTAGTGCTATGCGCTATTTTTAGTTCTTGTCAAAAAGAATTTGAAGATTCAAATAATGCTCCCATAAACACCACAGTCGATTTTAAAGCGAAAATTAATGGCGTTCAATTTATTGCCGCCATTTCAGGTGCCGTGAGAAGGGGAAGTGACAGTGTTATATCTATATCCGGAAAGTCTAATGACGGGCAAATAATTGCGTTTACCCTGGCAGACTCAGGTGTTCATGTATACACCCTTGGCATAAATAGTAGTGTAAATTTCTGCGGGTATGAAGACAATAATGGATTAGCATTTTCTTCAAATGAAGGAATAAATCCCGGTGACTCAGGGGGAAATATCGCTATCATTTCAATAGATTCAGTAAAAAAATTGATGAGTGGAACTTTTAATCTAAAAGTATTTCGTCAGATAGACCGTACACAAAGAATTATTACGGAAGGAATTTTCAATAATATTTCGTACTGATATTTTAATATTTCTAATTGCTTACATTAAAATAAAAAGTTTTGCTGCAATTTCTTTATTCTGCAGACCTTTTAATTAGTAGCTCCGGATTCTTCTATAAAAAAGGTCGACATTTGTTCGATAGGGACTACTAAACTATTAAGATTCACCTGCTATTATAATACTGTTTCTTTAAACCTGACAAAGTACGTTTATGAAATTTTTGAATGTCATTATTAAGTATCGTCTGTTACTGGGTGTATTTTTTTTGTTACTTGCTATTGTAGTCAATATTGAAACCAGCTTCTGGCCATCCTTTATTTTATATTTTATTGCACTGGTATTGGTGGTGGGTCATTTTCTTTTTGGACCCATGAGACTTATACAAGGGTATATGGAAAGCGGCGATATGGAAGGTGCTCAAAAAGTGATTAATTCAATCTGGTTTCCCGGGTTGCTTATCAAGCCAGTTCGTTCTGTTTATTTTACATTGAAAGGAAATTTGGCTATGGTAAACCAGGATTATGAAAGTGCAGAGGCACACATGAAAAAAAGTCTTAGCCTCGGTATGCCAATGAAAGAAGCTGAGGGCGCTAATAAACTTCAGTTAGGAATGCTTGCTATGCAAAAAGGGAATATCCGCGAAGCAGAAAATTATATTCGCCAGGCAATACGTTCCGGGCTGCCTGATAAAGAAAATGAAGCTGCTGCTTACCTGCAGCTTTCTTCAATTATGATTAATAAAAGAGAATTTCGTGCTGCCAAAGAATACTTCAGGAAAGTAAAAGCATTAAAACCCACAACACCTCAAATCGTTGAGCAGGTAAAACAAATGGAAAAATATATTACGCGGATGCCGGGATAGGTTCAATTGAAATGAACAATTAATAATTAAGAATTTCACTATTAATGGGTAATTATCTATTGTCAATTATTTAATTATTTCTCTCCTTTAAAAAATCCAAGTTCAGTTAAAATCCCTTTGGTAATATTCATTCGTACCTGCTGCATATTGATATCTTTATCTGTAGATTTTATTAATGTCACAAAAAAATAAACATGGCGGTTCTCTTCTATCCAGCCGGTGATCCAGCCAATAGAATTATTTTTTTCATCATATCCCCAACCGGTTTTATAACTTAGCTTATACATCGTATTATTTTCCTGCAGCATTACATTACGAACAATTTGCTGTGAACGTTTTTGGAATGGAAGCTTATCAAAATACAATTTATTTACAAGGCCAAGTTGTTCATCAGGGGATATCTTCAATGTATTATTAAGCCAGAATGAATCTATGGGACCCGTGACATTCATGTTTCCATAATGCAAAGTATCAATCCAAACCTTCATGGTATCTCTCCCTATTCTGCGGGCCACTTCCTGGTAATATGGAACTGCAGAAACTTTAAAAGCCTCTTCCATAGTGAGATCTTTATTCCAGTCTTCATTCCATCTTTTTAAGCCATCCCATTTTATCACCATCTTCTCATCTGTAATTTTCCCTGTCTCTAATCCTATCAACGAGTTTACAATCTTAAAAGTAGATGCGGGTAAAACTCTTTGCGTATCGAGTTTCATATTATAGACCGTAATTTTTCCTGTTGTATTATCTAATAAAGAAAAACATCCGTCGACATGTGCAGAGTCAAAATATTTTTTAAGATCATTTTTTATGGTAGCCTTATTAACAGAGCAGGAGGAAATAACTGTGAGTGATGTAACGAATAATAACCGGCCATATTTTTTCATAAATACCAAATCAAGTTTATCTGTATAATTTATTATTTTGCCATTTGATGCTCTGTTGTTGCGCATAAAGCTTCATAAAAATCATTTCCGTACTTTCTTATAAGAGCATCTTTAAGAAAAATATAAGCAGGCACTTTCAATTTTTTGCCAAGGCTGCATGCAGCTTTGCACAGATCTTCCCTGGGTTCATAATTTACAAGATCGGATTTACCCGTTTTGCTTTTTTTTATTTTTACCGGAAATAAATGACAGCTTATTGGTTTTCTCCAGCTTATTTTTCCATCATTAAAAGCCTTTTCTATGCCGCATTTTACAATTCCCTTTGCATCCGTAATTCCGTAAGCGCAGGTGCCTGAGTCTATAGTAGGTGTTACCCAGCCAAACTCTGTATTATAAATATATTTTCCCTGCCGTTCCAGTTCAGTTACCGATTCTTTCGTAAGATAAGGACGCACAAATTTATAAGCATCATTAAGTTCTTTCAATTCATTATTTTCAAGCGGGGCACCTGCGTCACCATCAACACAACAGCCGCCCTTACACTTTATAAGATCACAAACAAAATGCTCTTCAACTACCTGGTCACTTATTAAAACATTGCCAATGCTTATCATGCTGTAAAAGTAAGAAATTGCCCATTATCACGAATGTGAAATACACAACCAAATTTTATTATTGCAATGACCTTTTAAATCAAAATTTGTATTGCTACAATGTTGCTATAATATTTTTTGAAGCAAATAAATAAACCTGAAAATTAAGACTTCCCCCGAGATTGGCTTCCCCTCGGGGACGGGTTTTGATGGGGCTTTAGTTATGGGCTTTTCCATTCAAGAGTATTGATGATATGCTTCATATCTTCCTGCAAAAAATCATTTACAGGCCGTAGAGAATCTTCATTGGGAGTAGCATTGAAATACAATGCGCCCCTCAGAAAATTATGGAGCGTATCGGATAAAAAAAATTGTTTTGCTGTGGCGACGCTTCCTGAAAGACGAAAAAAAATGCCTGTGATATTATTGGGTGTATGCATTACACTATCTTCTATAGAACCTGCTTTGATGTCATTTTTATAAGTAAGATTATAGGAATCATTCACCATTTTTTGAAAAATATTTTTGCCGATGGAATCTCTATATTTTCCATCAGCATTTTTTACTTTATATATAGATTCGCCACCGATGTTTTTATAACTTATGAAAATTTTCCCATTGAAAGAAGGGAATTCAATATTAACCGAGTAAGGATCTTCGGCGCTAATGCGAGAATATGATGAATCTTTTACAACACTCGCATATATAGGATACTCGAAAGAATAAGGAAAACCTGGATTATCAAATTTTATATACTGTCTTTTTGGAAAATCAATTTTATAATAGCCTTTTTTTTTAGAAGTATATGTTGAATTGCATCCTGTAAGCAATACAAAAAATAATAATAAACCGATGCGGACAGGCAGCCTATTTTTCACCTCACGAATTCTGGCCATCAGCATTTTTTTTCAAGGTAACCTTAACTTTTTCAATACGATTTTTATTTATTTCCAGTGGTGTAAATATATAATTAGTCGTAGCGAAACTTTCATTTACCGCAGGAAACTCGCCAGCAATTTCAAGCAACAAACCGCCAAGCGAATCACTATCGCCACGAATTTTATCAAATGTATCAACAGAAATATGCAATGCTTTACACACATCATTAATCATTGTTTTCCCTTCAAATATGTAATTGAAATCGTCGAGTTTTTTATTTACGCTTTGTTCATCATCAAATTCATCTTGTATGTCACCAATAATTTCTTCCATAACATCTTCGAGGGTTATAATGCCGGAAGTGCCTCCGAATTCATCGACGACTACAGCCAGGTGAATTCGCTTATTCCTGAAATCCTGCAGAAGGTCTTCGATCAGCTTTTGTTCATGAACATAAAATACGGGACGCATCAAAGGATGCCAGTCAAAGGTTTCTTCATCGAGGTGAGCCAGCAGGTCTTTGGTGTGCAGAATGCCCACAATTTCATCAAGATTATTTTTAAAAACAGGTAACCTTGAATAATGCATTTCTTCTATTTTGTCTTTTACATCCCGAAAAGAAATGTTGATCTCAATGCCACTAACGTCTAAGCGTGTACGCATTGTTTGTTTTACCGTTGTATTTCCAAATTTTCTAATTCCTTTTAAAATTCGTTTTTCCTCGGTTGTTGCTTCATGGTCAGGCAGAAGGTCTATGGCATAATCAAGCTGTGTGTCGTCCATACGGGTTGAGCTTGAATGAAACATCTTTTCAATTTTATCACTGAGATTAACTAATCTATGGCTTATTCTGGAAAAGATACTGTTGAAAATTTCAATAACCAGAGAAGATGTCGATGCGAACCATATCTTATGGTGAGTGGCCCATACTTTTGGTAACACTTCACCAAACATAACAAGAAAAGATGTTACTACTATAACTTTAATTAAAAACTCCAGGAGACCATGCATGTGAAGATTTTCAACCCAATTATTCATTAATGTATTTGATATGAGTATGATCCCAATATTTACAAGGCTATTGGTGATCAACATTGAGGCAAGAAGTGTTTTAGGATTTGCCAGCAGGGTGACGATTCTTTTATAAGATGGCTGCTGCCTTGTTTTAAGCATATTAATATCTTTCAACGTCAGTGAAAAAAAAGCAACCTCTGAACCAGCAACTAAAAATGATATTAAAAAAAGAATGATAACAGTAAAAAGAAGTATGGTTGTAGCCGCAGGAGTTATTGCCAGAAAACTAAGAAGGGGGTAGCTGTAATGAATAGACGAATAATAATCCAAAGCAATAATTTTAGTTAAAGATCCGGATGGCGCTTTCGAGCATCAACCGGTCGAATTCAAAAGGGAAGTTTCTCTGAGCCTTCATCGATGGGTGGGATTTCGCTTCCGGGAATATTTTCGTTACCTGTTTCAACCCCGGTATGTCCGCCATCAGGGCGCTTATCAAGCATAATAAGATTATCACCAATAATTTCCGTAGCCACTTTTTTATTATGATCTCTATCTTCCCAATACCTTGTTTTCAATCGGCCTTCAATATATACGAGACTGCTTTTATGAAGATATTTTTGAGCTAACTCTGCCAGGCCCCGCCATAACACAACATTATGCCATTCTGTTTGAGAAATTAATTTCCCCGTTTTGTCCTTATAAGTTTCGGTAGTAGCCAAAGGAAATTTTGCCACAGGAATATTTCCTTCAAGGTATTGTATTTCGGGATCTTTGCCTAGATTTCCAATTAGTACAACTCTGTTTACACCTCTCATAAATACTATTTCTTCAGTAACTAAATTGTTATTAAACAAATTTAAAGATACATTTTAATCTTTCAAGTATGAATTGATAAATTTTGGAAACGGCAAGAGGCTAAGTTCTTTCCACGATACCAGTTTATATTTTTTTAAATGTATCCTGGAAGTTTTTATAGCAATGTGAAAAAATCTTCCGGTAATTTTTTGGTGAGTAAGTTGTTGAGTGGAAACAGCAGAAACTTTGGTAATCGTATAATTATTTCGGGCAAATAAGGATGTAAATATTTTTGCGTTTAAGAATTCTTTTTCCGTACTAATGCTTGCAGTTTCTATCAATATAAATTCATAAAGATCTTGCCAGATATCTTTACCAGTTCTTTGGTTCACATATATTTTATTGTTTTGTTCAACTATTAAATAATTAAAAAAACGTTCCCGTTTCCTGGTGCTTTTTTCTTTGACAGGAAGGATATTTACCATTTTTTTTCCATAAGCGATACAATTTTTTTGCAGGAGGCAACACCCGCACAATGGCAGCATGGGCTTGCAAATGACTGCGCCAAAATCCATAATAGCCTGGTTGTAAGAAGCAGGGTTTGTTGTATCAATTAAATCACGTGCAAGTATATTAAAAAATTTTTTCCCTCGTGTAGTGTCAACAGGAATTTCAATTCCAAAAAATCTTGACAGAACTCTGAAAACATTTCCATCCAAAACAGCATAAGGTAAGTTAAAAGCAAAGGATGCAATTGCAGAAGCGGTATAATGGCCAATTCCTTTTAACGATAAAATGTCTTCATATTTTTCGGGAAACTGAGCACTTCGTTGATCATTAATAAATTTTGCTGTTGCAATTAAATTTCTGCAGCGGCTATAATAACCCAATCCTTCCCATAGTTTATAAACCTCCTGTTCAGGGGCACTGGCAAGACTTTGTATATCAGGCCACGCTTTTATAAACCGGTTATAATAAGCCAGACCCTGTTGTACACGTGTTTGCTGTAATATAATTTCGCTTATCCATATTTTATAAGGATCTTTTTCACCTTTCCATGGCATTTGCCTAATATTTTCGGATTGATTCCATCTTATTAAAGTTTCAGAAAAAAATTTCTTATTTTTCATTAAAATGATAATGTTCCCTTTTTATTCTGATTGACAAAAAATGCACGAAGATGCGCTATATATTATTCAGGATGAATTTAAAATAAAGATTATAAATTTGTACCAGCCTGGTAAAACATTTTTTTCATTTGGAGATATAAATTTATCAACTCAATTCAATGTTATAAAATGAGAAAAGCAGATCTTATCAATCAGATTTCAGAAAAAACAGGTATTCCTAAAGTTGATGTTTTAGTAACTCTTGAAACATTATTTAAAGAAGTTAAAGAATCACTTGCACTGGGAGAAAATATATACATCAGGGGATTTGGTAGTTTCATTACAAAAAAAAGAGCCGCTAAAATTGGCAGGAACATTAAAAAAAATGTTGCTGTAGAAATTCCTGAACATTACATACCAGCTTTTAAGCCCGCTAAAGAATTTGTTCAGGATATAAAGGACAAGAATAATAACAGGAAATCACAATAGTCTTACTTTTGTACCGGGGTATTAAATCTCCCTATTATTTAAAATTGATTCAAAGAATTTTTCTCGCATCTGGAGGTCTCCTACTTCTACTTGCGCTTTTATTGTTTGGAAAAACTAATACAATAAAAGCTGATTTCCCTCATGAAAATCATTCATTATCTACATTCAATATTGAAGTTGCTATTACAAGGGAAAAACAGAAATTAAGTCCCCCGCAATTAATATATGTTTCTAATCTTGAAAATAATATAAGCCGCGGGGATATAAAAATACAGGCTGAAAAACAATTTACACTGCTGGCAGATTTCTGGAAAGATTCTGTAGGAATATTTATTCCCTATGCTTATTATTTAAGCGAAGGAGCCAAATTGGATAATTCGGAAAAAAAACTCACCTTTGCTGCCCGTTTGATTTTAGAGAACATGAGGAGAGAAGATAGTGCTGAGCTAAAAATATGGGAAGCAGAAACTGCAGCCTCCCTGTTTGAAAGAGCTTTGAAACTTGATCCTGATAATAATGATTTAGAAGTGGGACTTGGCAGTTGTTATGTGTATGGGCAGGGTATAATTGGAGATGCTGAGCAAACTATGAAAGGGATTCAGCAGTTATTGAAAGTTGTGCGGAAAGATTCTAATAATATGCAGGCTCAGATGGTGTTGGGTATAGGAGCAGTAATTTCCCGCCAGTTTGATAAAGGAATAGAAAGACTTAGTAAAGTTGTAGCGTTTGACCCGCAAAATCCGGAGGCAGTTTCGTGGCTTGCAGATGCTTATGCAGGTTCCGGCGATAGGAAGAATGCTACAAAATGGTATGAACAAAGTAAGCATCTTATCAATAATCCTGCATTCAGTAAAGAAGTGGATGAAAGAATTAAAGCATTAAGTACCCGGCCTTAAAGCAAAGGCGGTCATTAATACTTAAATACTGATTAATTAAAACAATTTTCTTTAATTAATCATTCTTATAAATTATTTAAAATTACTCAGTTATGCCTTGTGGTAAAAAGAGAAAACGTCATAAGATTGCTACTCATAAACGTAAAAAGCGTTTAAGAAAAAATCGTCATAAAAAGAAGTAATCCCTACTTTTAATTGTACCGGTATGTACTGAATTTACCCGTTTACTCTTCCTGTGTAATTAAGAAATTAATTAAAAGATTTTGAGTTGAATAAGGAACTTATTATAAATGCTGCTCCACAAGCAGTAGAAATAGCCTTGCTTGAGGATAAAAAACTTGTTGAATTGCATAATGAAAATTCACACTCAGGTTTTGCAGTAGGAGATTTGTATTTGGGTAAAGTAAAAAAATTAATCCCCGGCCTTAATGCAGCTTTCGTAGATGTGGGTTTTGAAAAAGATGCTTTTCTCCATTATACAGATCTTAGTCCTTATGTGCGTTCCATTCTTAAATTTACCCGGTTTGCTATAAATGATAAACCTGAACCAGGTTTTAATTTTCCTTCTTTAGGAGCTGAACCCGAAATTATAAAGACTGGAAAAATAGCCGAGGTATTGAGTGGTAAGCCAAATATTCTTGTACAAATATTAAAGGAACCTATAGCTGCCAAAGGCCCGCGTCTTAGCTGTGAACTTTCTTTACCCGGAAGATTTGTTGTACTTACTCCTTTTAATGATATCATTGCGGTATCACGCAAAATTCATTCATCAGAAGAAAGGAAGCGTCTTCAAAAAATTATAGAAGCAATCAAGCCAAAAAATTTTGGCGTTATTGTGCGCACTGCAGCAGAAGGTAAACATACTACAGAACTGCATGAAGATTTACTGTCGCTTATAAACACATGGAAGAATATTCAGAAGAATTTAAGCGGGGCTGTTGCTCCCTGTAAAATCATGAGTGAAGAAGGAAAAACAAATAGTATTCTTCGTGATTTACTCAATGAAGATTTTAATAAAATTGTAGTAAACGATAAGAATATTTTCAACGATACAAAAACTTATTTACAACGCATTGCTCCCGATAAAACTGAAATACTTTCTTTTCACAGTAATGGCTCGCCCATTTTTGATAGTTATGGAATTACCCGGCAGGTAAAAGCTTCTTTCGGTAAAACCGTAAACCTTCCAAGCGGCGCTTATCTTATTATTGAACATACTGAAGCCTTGCATGTAATTGATGTAAACAGTGGCTATAAAAGTGTAAGCAATAATCAGGAGCAAAATGCTTTTGAAACAAACCTTGAGGCAGCAGCAGAAATTGCACGACAGCTTCGGCTGAGAGATATCGGCGGCATAATAGTAGTTGACTTCATTGATATGAAGCTGATGGAAAATAAGAAAAAGCTTGCTGAGCAAATGGATAATTTTATGCGGAGCGACAGGGCAAAGCATGCCGTATTGCCTATAAGTAAATTTGGACTTATGCAAATTACCCGGCAGCGAATGAAGCCGGAGATGACCATCAATACATCTGAAGTATGCCCAAGTTGCGATGGTACCGGAAAAATTGCTTCTACTCTTGTGCTGGAGGATGAGATTGAAAAAAATCTTAGCTATCTTGTTATGCAAAAGCACATAGGGCTTACTATTGAAGTGCACCCGATCTTACATGCTTACCTTACCAAGGGGTTTCCTTCCAAACGACTTAGATGGACGTGGAAATACAAGCAAAAAATTGTTATTAAATCTAATAGCAACTATCACCTTACAGAGTTCCATTTTTACGATAAAAGCGATGAGGAGATAAAGTTGTAAGGTTAAAATCAAAGAATAATGATTAGCAACTTTAAAGGAAAAATAATTTACATTTTCTCTTTCATATCTTGTTTCTTATTGTGGCTTACTTTTAAAGCTGCAACAAACACTGCTCCTCCAATTATATTTCCGGGTACTGCAAGGCTTAAAAAATGAATGAGGTGATACATAGTAATATTATTGCCGGTAAGCATTGCTGTGAACATTTCTACTGATCCAACGACACAGTGGTGAAGGCCAACAATACCGATTACAAATGTTACCAGCATAATAAGCAAAATGCGGCTTATTGTTTCTGTGGTAGATGAAATAAGCCATGTAAGTAAACCCATCAGCCATCCTGCAAATACTGCACTGCCGAATAATAACGTCCATTTATAATGTGGAATTTGTTCTGCAATGTGCTGGTATGCCTCAGGTTTTATAATTTTCATTTGTACAGGAAGTGTTGCCAAAATGAAACTAAAGATGAAACACCCAATAAGATTTCCGCCAAGTACAATACCCCATAAACGGAATAGACTTTGAAATTTTTTATTACCATTTAGAACAGGAATTACAGCAATAGTTGTCTGTTCAGTAAATAGTTCTTCCCGTCCGATAATTACAAATAAAAATCCCAATGGGTAGCTTAATGAAAGTAAAATATGCATAGCCTGTGCGCTTATCCTGCCATCGAAAAGTGAAAACAAAACGCCCATCAGCAGAATGCTGAAACCAATTTCGAGGCCTGCCGCCAGGGCAGATAAAAATAATGACCATGAAGGCCTGGAATACTGCCTGGAACCATCTTCATTCAATTGGTCCAATATTTCATGAACCTGGCTGGGATTACTGGAGCTTTTTGCCATACGAATAAATAAATATTGCGATTTTCAAAAATCTTATTGCACCGTTTCCTGCTCCGTTTCTAGTTGACAGAAAGACAATTTAATTCCTGCTTCTTCCCTGGTAGATTAAAATATATTGCACAAGCAAAGCTATTGATGCGAGAGCAGCAATTATATAAGTGAGTGCCGCCCACTTCAATGCATCTTTCGCTTTTTCATGTTCCTGTAATGAAGTAATGCGTGACGAGTCAAGCCATTTCAATGCCCTAGCAGATGCATCGATTTCAACAGGTAATGTTATTACGGAAAATAAAGTAGAAGCTGCAAACAGAATGATACCAATTAATAAAACCGTTTGATTACCGCCACCAACACTAAATAAGCCAAGTCCTATTAAAATTATCCATTGAGCAAGGTTACTGCTTATTTGTACCACGGGCACCAGTCTGCTTCTCATCATCAGCATTGAATAAGCAGTAGCATGTTGCACGGCATGGCCACATTCATGTGCGGCTACTGCAGCAGCAGCAATATTTCTTCCTTCATATACACCCGGGCTTAGGTTAACTGTTTTTTTTGTCGGGTCATAGTGGTCACTTAAAAATCCCTGGACTGATATTACGGTTACATCATAAATTCCATTATCATGCAGCATTTTCTCTGCAATTTCTTTTCCGCTAAGGCCACTGCTGGTGGGCATTTTGCTATATGCCGAAAATTTACTTTTGAGCCTGAATTGTACAATCATACCCAATGCCATAAATAAAATAGATATGAATATAATCCCTACTGGCATTATAAATATTTGGTTTCAAAATTACAAATTATGTTTTATACCTCACAGCTTTTAGAAACTTTGGAAATATTGTATCGGGCAAAGCTTAAACGCACTTATCATTACCATAATGAAAAAGGAGAAACAAATCTCCCTTACAAAATAAAATCAAATTATTTCAATCAGGATTTAAACTGGTGCATAATTTCCTTTGCCAGCTCTACCATTTTTTTAATGCCGTCTTCAGGTAAATTACCTTTCTTAAAATCGGCAAGTACTTCGGGAAGTTTGTTTTCCATTTCAAGTAAAAATTGTTCTTCAAAACCTTTAATATTTTTTACGGGCACTTGGCTAATTAAGCCATAGGTACCCAGGTAAATTATCGCAACTTGCTTTTCAACAGGGTAAGGAGAAAACTGTGGTTGTTTTAAAATTTCAACATTTCTTGATCCTTTATCCAACACCGATTTAGTTGCAGCATCAAGATCGCCGCCGAATTTAGAAAAGGCCTCTAATTCACGATACAAAGCCTGGTCGAGCTTTAACGTGCCTGCCACCTTTTTCATTGATTTTATCTGTGCATTACCACCCACACGACTTACCGAAATACCTACATTGATTGCCGGGCGAATACCAGCGTTGAACAAATTACCCTCCAGAAATATCTGTCCATCCGTTATGGAAATAACATTGGTAGGAATGTAAGCAGAAACGTCACCAGCCTGTGTTTCAATAATTGGAAGAGCCGTTAAGGAGCCACCACCTTTTACAAGATGTTTAATATTTTCAGGAAGGTCGTTCATCTTTTGTGCAATCTCATCTTTTGAAATAATTTTTGCAGCTCTTTCCAGAAGACGGGAATGCAGGTAAAATACATCACCGGGGTAAGCCTCACGTCCCGGAGGCCTTCTTAATAAAAGTGATACTTCACGGTAAGCAACAGCCTGCTTGCTTAAATCATCAAAAATAATAAGTGCAGAGCGCCCGGTATCACGAAAAAATTCACCGAGTGCGGCACCAGCAAATGGAGCATAAAATTGCTGAGGTGCAGGGTCAGAAGCAGATGCAGCAACAATAGTAGTATACTCCATTGCGTCATTATCCTGCAATACTTTCATCACGTTTGCAATGGTCGAAGCCTTTTGTCCTATAGCAACATATATGCAATAGACGGGATTTCCAGCCTTATAAAATTCTTTTTGATTGATAATAGTGTCAATACAAATTGCACTCTTACCTGTCTGCCGGTCACCGATCACTAATTCGCGTTGACCCCGCCCTATCGGTATCATCGCATCAATTGCTTTAATCCCTGTTTGAAGCGGTTGCTTTACAGGCTCACGAAAAATTACTCCGGGAGCTTTACGTTCAAGAGGCATTTCATAAAGTTCACCGGTGATTGGCCCCTTGCCGTCAATAGGCTCACCGAGGGTATTAATGACCCTTCCTGCCAGCCCATCACCTACTTTTATTGACGCGATTTTTCCTGTACGGCGTACGGTACCGCCTTCTTTGATATCCCCACTATCGCCCATGAGCACAACGCCTACATTATCTTCTTCCAGATTGAGGGCGATAGCTTTTACACCATTTTCAAACTCAACTAATTCACCCGAGCTTACATTATTCAATCCATAAATACGGGCAATACCATCGCCAATCTGCAATACAGTTCCTACTTCTTCAAGGTTAGCTTCCACATTAAAATTTGTAAGTTGCTGGCGTAGTATAGCAGAAATTTCATCAGGTTTAATATCAACCATAATATAAGTTTATTTTTTCGATGGCAAAGGTAAAGCAAGATGTGTGGAGTAACAAAAAATGAAAACTAAATGTTGCTCTTTGGTTGTATAAGATTTAAAAAAAAAATTCATTTTTACTAAGTAATGAAAGTAATATTGATGCTAAAGATTATTTTCCTCCCATTACTTTAAAACATTACTTTTAATTCCCTAAATCTACGTCATGAAAAAAAATTTTCTACTTATCATTGCAAGTATATTTTGCCTTTATTTATTATGGAATTTATTTGATGTAAAATCAGAAACAATTTATAAGGAATCTATAAAAATAAGCGATGAAAATAATGTTATTGACAATGAGGATGGGATAGCCGAAGCTCAGAAATTAGAATTTGAATTGACAAAAGATATCTCATTAGGATACATTCCAAAATACAGATTAGTAAATGCCTTTGAAGACCTTATGGTGCAAAGACAAAAAATTACCAATTCTCCCAACAATATTTCTTCACTCATCTGGACCGAGCGTGGGCCTGTTTCAGATATTACCGGACCCAGCAATGGCAATACCCGTGCTGGAAATGGAATAGCGAGTGGGCGGATGAGGGCCGTATGGGTTGATCTTTCAGATGTAACAAATCATACAGTATGGGTAGGAGGAGTTGATGGAGGAATTTGGAAAACAACAGATATATCTGCCTATCCGGCTACATGGACTTCTGTAAATGATTTTTTTGCAAATCTATCAATTGGTAGCATTTGCCAGGATCCTACAGGAACACAAAACACTATGTATTTTGGTACCGGAGAAAAGACGATTAATGCAGATAGAGTAAGGGGTGGTGGTGTATGGAAAAGTATTGATCATGGAGTTAGTTGGAATTTGTTACCTGCTACAACGGGATTTTGGAATGTATCCAAAATTGTATGTGATGCTGCAGGCATTATATATGTTGCAACGCAGGGAAATAATATAGGACTTCAACGCTCTGCCGATGGAGGAAATACATGGACTAATATTACACCAACAGGACTAAACACAGCGGTAACAGATATGAAATTAAGCAGCACAGGAAGAATGCATATTGTTTGTGGTTATTATAATGGATATTTTAATGCAAGCCCTGCCGGGTATCGTTTCACAGATAATCCTGCAACAGTTACTGCAGCTACATGGACTGTTGCTACCACTGTATTTCCAAACGTTCAATATAATTGTGAAATGGCAGTATCAGGCAATACTTTATATGTTTTAGCGGCAAATTCATCTTATCAAACGCCGGCAATTTATAAATCAATTGATGGAGGTGATGTATGGGCTGCAACAACAACTTCTCCGCCTGCTGCATCAGGTACTAATGACCTAAGCAGTGGGCAAGCCTGGTACAATATGGCTTTAGCAGTAGACCCTTCTAATGATCTTAATGTTGTGGCCGGTGGTTTAAATTGTTATAGAACAATTGATGGCGGTGATACATGGACGCAAATTTCCACATGGTTTGGCCCGGGTTTAAGTTATGTTCATGCTGATCAGCAAACTGCTGTATGGAATGGTAACCAGGTTTTAATAGGCAGTGATGGAGGCATATTTTATTCGGCAAATAGCGGAGCAACTTTTAAAGACAGGAATGCAGGCCTCAGGATAAAACAATTTTATTCCTGTGCAATGCATCCTTCAAATGTAAATTATTTTCTTGCCGGTGCTCAGGATAACGGGGTACATCAATTTACGAATGCGGGCCTTGGAAGTACAGTAGAAGTTACCGGCGGTGACGGAGCATTTGTTCAAATTGACCAGGACGATCCGCAATACCAATTCGGATCTTATGTGTATAACACCTATCGGCGAAGCACAGATGGGGGAGCTTCCTGGAATGCTATTAATTATTCAACAACAATAGGCCAGTTTATTAACCCAACGGATTACGATAATGTAACAAAGAAAATGTATGCTTCAGGCAGTGCTGGTCAATATATAAGATGGGAAGATGCGCAAACAGGAAGCACCTTTACACCTGTTTCAATTGCAGCTTTTGCGGGTAATGTAAGGCACGTATCAATTTCCCCCCATACATCAAACAAAGTCTTTTTTGGAACATCAAGTGGTAAGATTGTAATGGTGAATAATGCCAATGCCACTACTCCTGCCGGTACAGATATTACAGGTGCCGGAATGCCCGGATCAACTGTTTCGTGTATTGCTGTTGGGACAAATGATAATAATCTTATTGCTACTTATTCCAATTATGGAGCTACCAAACACATTTGGGCAAGCTCAACAGGGGGTGGAAACGGCGGCTGGACAAACATCACCGGTAATTTTCCGGATATTCCTGTACGTTGGGTAATTTTTTATCCTGATGACAATACAAAAGCTATAATTGCAACAGAAATGGGTGTTTTTGAAACAACAAATATTAATGGTGCTTCAACTGTATGGACACAAAATCCTACATTTCCTATTGTTCGTACAGATATGCTGAAATATCGTAAAAGCGATGGTAGCGTTGCAGCAGCTACGCATGGACGCGGATTATGGACAGCCACCATACCACTTACTATCCCGTATGTAAGGTTCGCATTTAATTATAATTATCAGGCCGAAGCAAAAGTAACTACTTCAGGATGCCGTTATTATAAGGATTATACAATAAATATGAAGACAGATATTGCCCCCACAGGAGATGCCAATATAACGCTTATTCCAAGTGGTACAGCAGTACAAGGTATAGATTATGATTTTACAACAAACGGGAACTTCGCTTCACCATCAACTGTTCTAACATTTGCAAATAGTACCACAACTCCAAAGCCGGTTACCATAAGAATTTATGATGATGCAGAAATGGAAGGTGACGAATCATTTACTTTAAATTATAGCATTGGCGGTGGGACCAATGCGCAGCCGGCGCCCGGCAGTTTATCATATACATTTACTATTATGGATAATGATGCAGTACCAACCATAACACCTATTGACACAATTTTAAACCACGCAAAAACAGAATATTTAATTAACAACGGCACCTATTATTTTTATTCTACGACAACTGGTGACCTCATTAATAGTATCACAGCATCATCGGCCAACCTTGATTGTACCAGTTCTAATATTTTTGAAGCAGGAGATAAATGGCAGTCTTTTTTTGGAGGTATAAGATCACAAAAAGTATTCGAGGTAATACCATCCACAAATTCTGGTGCATCTTATACAATAGGATTATATTATACAGCAGCAGAACTATCCGGGAAAGATCCTGCTAAGTTACAAATTGCAAAAACCACGGCCTCAACATTAGCAGGCATCAATGCGGGCAATACAGTCTTTGGTACAACTGCATTAACTCCTTATGGGGCAGATTATTTATTTACGGCTTCATTTACAGGATTTTCTAAATTTTTCCTGGTAGATATGAGTGTTGTATTACCTGTTACTATTTTATCTTTTAATGGCAACCTGAATAATAATAATATCCTTTTAAACTGGAAAACAAGTTCAGAACATGGCTCAAAATATTTTGAACTTCAAAAGTCAGCAGACGGAACTAATTTTCATTCAATTGGAACAATAAACGCTGCAGGTAATAGCTCATCTATCCACAATTATAACTTAACCGATAGTCATGTTAATGAAGTAAATTATTATCGTTTGAAAATGATTGATAATGACAGCCGGTTCACTTATAGTTCAACAATACTTATTAAAAATCCAAATGTATCTCAACATCTTTGGGTAAACAACCCATTTCATGAAATCATCAATATCCGCATGGCAAAGGATCCCCGGCAAAATATAAAAGTTGAATTGGTTAATATGGAAGGAGCGAAAGTGTATCACAAAGAATTTGGGATGTCAAACGAAATTCATATTAATCTTTCCGAAACCCGTATAAGTTCAGGGGTGTATTTATTAAAGACACTGATCGATGGGAAAACTTATATAAATAAAGTTGTAAAACAATAAAGGTATTATACAAAATCGCTTGACATTTTAAAAAACGACTAAGAAAACTATGTCAAATGATTAATATAAAATATTTGCTTTTCTATTCTTTCATGTGCGTTAGTTTATTATCCTGTGCTCAATCAAAACATTTAATAAAAAACATATACGCTACTTATAGTGTGCATTTACCCGGCAATGTCGCAGTAGATAGGAATGGAAATTCTATTTCACTAACAGACACGTTGAGCATAATTTATATTGAGACTGCATCAGAAAAAATTCATTGGTTCCACGCATGGAAAGGTGCTAAAGATTATTCAATTATTACGACTTTAATAACTGAATTGCCATTTAATGCAGGTACTAATAAAATGACAAATGAAAAAATAATACTGCGTTCAACAAAGGGAAATAAATTATGGAAGCTACAATTAGTTCCGGGAGAAAAATTTTTTATGGCGCCACTTAAAATATTGCAAGGTGAAATTATACTACAGGGAATCTATCATGGAAAAAAAATCACACAAAAAATCTTTAAGCAAATTGAGTTAGTGTCTATACCTTCTGTATAATATTATCTAAGCTTGTGGATGTAATCGTTATTTGCAAACTGTTTTTTCACATCATTTAAATCTCTTAAAATACTTGAATCAATAAGCTTTCCTTCCATTTCAAGAACGAAGCCCCCGATAAGTTTTTCATTTACGGTAGTTTCAAGCTCAATATTTTTTATAGAGGTGGAAGATCCAATTTTATTAATGAAAGAGTTTTTTATTTCCTCGGTAACAGGAGAAGCGGTGGTTAGCTTTACTTTGTGAATACCTTTAATTTTATTGTACTGCTCTATAAACGAGTAAATAATTTCCGGTAAATTAGATTCCCTGTTTTTGCTGCTTAGTAGCTTTATAAAAGTCTGCGTAGTCTTTGATATTTTATCTTTAGTTACTGCATCTATAATTTTATTTTTTTTATCAGCACTTATGATAGGGCTTTTAAGCATTAGCACAAATTGCCGGCTTTGGGTAAATATTGCATAAAGCAGCATAATATCATCATGAACAATATCAAGATCCTTCATCTCTGCAGACAAATCAATAAGGCTCTTTGCGTATCGTTCTGCTAATCGTGGATTTTGCATTATCAGGTCTCCTAAATCCCTCCAAAGAAGTGACTTTAATAATTTTTATTTGATAATTTTTCTAATGACAAGTTTAAATTTTATACACCAGTCCTGTTGGTTTCTAATTCGAAGAAAAAAGGTGCTTCTAATTCAACTCAACCTTTGCAGCGAGTTGCTGAATATATTTTTCCTGTTCTTCTTTATTATTAAGTTCTCTTCTCAATACTTTTTCGCTTACTTCGATTACTAAATTTCCAACCTGGTTTTTAAGATCAGTTAATGCTGCCATTTTTTGCTGGTTAATAGCACCCTGTGCATCTGCAATAATTTTATTGGTTTCTGCTCTTGCTTGTTCTTTTGCTTCGCTGATGATTTTATCACGGGTTTCTTTTGCTTCTCTCATCATTATCGCTCTTTCTTCACGAGCTTTGGAAAGAAGGATTTCATTTTCACTTTTTAGTTCTGCCATCTCGGCCCTTACTTTCTCAGCTGTAGCCAAGGACTCTGCAATTCCTTTTTCACGTTGATTTAATGAATTCAATATTGGCTTCCAGGCAAATTTCTTTAAAATCAGGAATACGATTATAAAGGATAGTAAAGTCCAAAATATCAATCCAAATCCTGGTGTGAGTAATTGCATAAAAAAAAATTAAAAGTTAATTGCCCGAATACTTTGTTTTTGCACGCAAGTACAAGTGAGTGACACAACGAAGGTGAGAGACCATGAACATCTCACCAATTAAAAAGACTTCAAACGCCCTTTAAGCGTTAGCCAACCATATGTTCAGTGCGGCAATCGCAGAACTAAACAAACATCGCAAGAATCCCTACAATAACCGCAAAAAGAGCCACCCCTTCTACCAACGCAGCAGTGAGGATCATGTTAGCACGTATATCATTGGATGCCTCGGGTTGACGGGCAATGGCTTCTAATGCACCTTTACCAATTTGACCAATACCAATACCCGCACCAACCGCACCTAAGCCTGCGCCAATAGCACCACCTGCATTTGCCCAGGGAGTTACACTTAAAATAACATTCAATAAATCCATGATAGTTGTTTTATAATTAAGAAAAAATCAATTAAATAATTACTGCATCTTCATTTCCAATGATATTATGATCACTTCCTTCAAAAGCCTGGCCTATAAATACTGCCGTAAGAATAGTAAAAATATACGCCTGTAAAAATGCTATTAATAATTCTATTAAATAAATAAAAACCACAAAAAGAATCGAAAGTGGCGAAAAGCCCCATCCTATATATGTATTCAAAGCCCCGAAAATAAATATAAGCGAAACAAGGCTTATGATAATAATATGGCCTGCGATCATATTTGCAAATAACCGTATCATTAATGCAAAGGGTTTTGTGAAAATGCCCAGTATCTCCACCGGTATCAATATCACCTTAACACCATGTGGAACAGGAGGCCAGAAAATATGACTCCAATAATGTTTTTTTGTGCTGATCAGAATTACGACGAATGAAATAAACGATAGCACCATTGTGAAAGCAATATTGCCTGTAACGTTGGCTGACCCTGGGATTAAGCCTACGAGGTTATTAATCAAAATAAAAAAGAATACAGTTAATAAATAAGGAAAGTATTTCTGATACTTATGGCCTAAATTCGGTACAGCAACTTCATCACGAACAAATGTGATAATTGGCTCAACTAAATTCTGTAAACCTTTTGGCGCAGAAGTTATTCCCTCGCCTGATTTGTATCGCCTTGCTACACTTGTCATTATTAAAACAAGCAGACTTAATGCAATAATCATTTGTACTACATTACGGGTAAGTGATACATCATAAATTTTTATGGAGGTATTTATGGCACCCTCATCATTTATTGCAACAATATCTCCCGCTGTATATTTTTTTGGATCTAATTTTTGTTCTGCTATTTTTTCATCAGTAATAAGCCGGTATCCCTTGTAATCATTGTCACCATGATTGAATTTGGAAGACATGAAACAGGTTAATCCTCTTTGTTTTGAATACAATATTACCGGAAGAGGTATAGTGGCATGATGCATTTTTCCCTCATTTCCTTTGTAAGAAAAAAAGTGGAACTCATGTGCATCCATAACATGACCAAAAATCACTTCATTGGCGTCAAATGCTTTCTTTTCCTGTCCAAAAATATTATTGGAAAACGAAAGCATGATAAGGCTGAAAACCGCTACCAATAAAGATTTCATGCTTTTTAAATTCATACTTGTTCTCAATTTGGCGCAAAGATAAGGGGTTTGTATGAGGATATGAAATGAGTGCTGATATAATTCTGAATTCAGCATTTTTATTTCAATCTTGTCCTGGATAATCGCAAGATTCACCGGTGAAATATTACCTTGTAAACTTAACTTTAATAAAAGATATATTTTCTATGTTCAAAAATTTCTTTTTCAAAACATTTCTTTTTACAGTATATACATTTTTGTTTACTGCAAGCCTGCATGCTCAAAAAAAAGATTTCACAGCAGAACAATTATTAAAAAATAAAATGCCTTTGGTGGTTGTGCCGCTTCCAACAATTGTTTCGTGGAATGATGATGATCATTTGGTTTTGTCACGCAAAGTCTCTACAGATTCTATAGCAAAGCAATTTTTGTTTGACCTGAAAACTCTTAAGGAAATGCAATTGGAAAAGCCCGGAAATGTTACAACGGTTGCTTCAGGAAAATCTGTTTACATGAAAGGTAATGATCTCTATTTTAAGCAAGGCAATAATACCGAAGTTCGTTTAACAAGTGATAGTACAAAAGAGGTGAACCCCACCTTTTCGCCCGATAGTAACTATGTCGCATACACGAAGAATAATAATTTGTATGTTACGGGCTTAAATTCTCCGCTTGAAAAACAACTCACCTTTGATGGTAACGACAGCATAATGAATGGTTACGCAAGCTGGGTATATACTGAAGAAATTCTTGGCAGAGCCTCTCATTACCGTGCATTTTGGTGGAGCCCTGATAGTAAAAAGATTGCTTTCTTCAAAACAGATGACAGCCCGGTTCCTGTATACACTATCGCAAGTTCAACAGGCCAGCATAGTGTAGTTGAGAAAGAACGTTATCCTGCTGCAGGCGATAAAAATCCGGAAGTAAAAATAGGGTTTGCTCATCTAAATGATAGCCACATAACATGGGCAGACTTCAATGAGCATGATGATCAGTATTTCGGAATGCCGTACTGGAAGCCAGATGGAAGTTCATTATTGGCGTTATGGATAAACAGAGATCAAAATGATTTGAAAATTTATGATGTTAACCCGGGCACGGGCACTAAAAATATTTTTTATGAAGAAAAACAAAAAACATGGATCGATCTTGATGACCTTGACCGGATTACCTTTTTGAAAAATGGAAATTTTGTAATGCTTAGTGATAAAACCGGCTGGAGACACATGTATTATTATAGCGCTGATGGAAAGCTAATTAATACATTGACTTCCGGGAAATTTACTGTTATAAGTATAACCCATATTGATGAAAAAAATAATACTGTTTATTTCCAGGCCCGGGGCCGGGAGAACAGTGCACGAATTGATTTCTATAGCGCAAAGCTGAATGGTAAAGATATAAAACGCTTAACCTTTGGTGAATATAATAACCGCATACAAATGTCGCCATCGGGAGCATATTTTATAACAACTTACGGTAATGCATACACGCCGCCAAAAATGACATTGTTTGATAATAAAGGAAATAAAGTTTCTGAGCTTGGAGATAGCAAAGGACCTGAAATAGAAAACTATAATATTGCAAAAACAGAATTGATAAGAGTAAAAAGTGATGACGGATTATTCAATCTTCCGGCGCTGGTTACATGGCCTCTCAACATGAATAGTTCAAAGAGATACCCGGTGCTTATAAGTATTTATGGTGGTCCTGATGCCGGGACTGTTTGGGATAACTGGACGTTCAATGGTTTTCAGCAATGGTATGCAAAAGAAGGGCTTATTCAAATAAGCATGGATCATCGTGCCAGTGGCCATTTCGGTAAAGAAGGGGTTAATTATATGTATCACAATCTTGGTTACTGGGAAATGAAAGATTACAGCACTATAGTAAAATATCTTATCGATAAAGGATATGCAGACCCCAAGAAAATATGTATCACCGGCTTTAGCTATGGTGGTTATATGACGTGCTATGCACTTACGTATGGTGCAGATGTATTTACTCATGGAATGGCCGGAGGAAGTGTTACAGACTGGAGCTTGTATGATTCACATTACACTGAAAAATTTATGGGAACTCCCGCAAACAATTCAGATGGTTATAAATCGGGTTCTGTTTTAACCTGGGTAAATAAATATAAAGGCATGTTGCAAATTGTTCATGGCGAAATAGATGATAATGTTCATTTGCAAAACAGTCTTCAGTTAATAAGTAAGCTGGAGGATGATAAAAAAGATTTTGAATTTATGATATATCCTGGTGGCAGGCACGGCTGGCAGGGAAATAAGCAATTACATTTTCAAAACTTAAAAACCAAATTCATTTACAAATATTTACTGGAAAAACCTGTTCCGGAAAATTTACTCAAATAAAGAAAAGATTGAATTAAAATTTGATGAAGTCTGCAAAAGAGATATTATCGTTACCCTTCATTGCTTTAATAAAATTATATCAGTTAATTATTTCTCCCTGGCTTGGCTCTCAATGCAGGTACACTCCCACATGTTCTCAATACGGTATTGAGGCATTACAAAAATACGGCCCTCTTAAAGGATTATGGCTTACAATAAAAAGGGTTGCAAGTTGTAACCCATGGGGTGGGCATGGCCACGACCCGGTTCCATAACGGTGATGTATACACGAAAAAAAAAGCCGCAACAAATTGTTGCAGCTTAGAGATATTTTTTTAATTATTTAATTCTTCATTTGTGGAGAAGGCTGAGATCAGGTTATCCTTTCTCAAAATGCTCAGTCACTTTCTTCCAGTTAACTACATTCCAGAAAGCTTTTAAATAATCAGGCCTTTTGTTCTGATACTTTAAATAATAAGAGTGTTCCCACACATCGCAACCCAGTATCGGCTTGCATTTACATTCAGCCACATCCATTAATGGATTATCCTGGTTGGGTGTGGAGCAAATAACCAGCTTACCATCAGCAACACCAAGCCATACCCATCCGCTGCCAAAACGTGTTGTACCTGCTGCGTTAAATTTTTCCTTCATTTCATCAAAAGAGCCGAAAGCTTCGTCAATAGCTGCTGCTAATTTTCCTTCAGGCTTACCACCATTTGATGATAAAATTTCCCAGAAAAAACTGTGGTTCCAGTGGCCGCCTCCATTATTGCGCACAGCGGGGCTTATTTTTCCTGCATTTGCAAGCAACTCTTCAATTGTTTTATTTTCGTTTTCTGTACCCGCAATAGCTTTATTAAGATTATCAATATATGCCTGGTGATGCTTATCATGGTGAATCTGCATCGTTTCTTTATCAATCGTTGGCTCAAGAGCATCGAAGCTGTAAGGCAGAGCCGGTAATGTAAATGCCATAGTTGTAAATTTTAAGTTTAATAATTATAGAGGAACAAATTTACCAAGTATAAATTATAAAAAGAGAAGACATGTTTACTATTTCCTTATCCCGAAAATATTTTTTGGGGCTATCATAGCTGTTCATTATTCAACTAACACTATTTTCTTTTGCTTTTAAAAAAATCTTTCAAAAGTGTTACACATTCTTCTTCACAAACTTTGTTTACAATTTCAGTTTTAGGATGTAATCTTACATACCTTACTCCACCGTGTTTAGGATCAGATGATCCATATACAAGCCTTCCGATTTTGCTCCAGTACAAAGCGCCGCAACACATGGCGCATGGTTCAATTGTAACGTATATAGTTGCTTCCGGTAAATATTTTGAACCTAAATAATTAAACGCTGATGTAAGTGCAATAATCTCTGCATGAGCTGTTGAATCATTAAGTGTTTCCACCTGGTTATAGCCACGGGCAATTATTTTATCCTGCATTACAATCACTGCGCCTATAGGAACTTCATCAGCTTCAAGGGCTTTTTGAGCTTCTCTCAGTGCATGTTTCATGTAATGTTCATCATCCATAGTTTTTGGAAATAATATTGATGTCGCATTAATTATTCTTTTTAAAAAGATGCGATTATCTTGAGGAAACAAATGTAGCAGTTATGACTGATTTAAATTCCACGCTTAAAAATCTTCGCAGCTTTTACAATAGCGGCGCAACACTTTCTTATGAATTCAGGAAAAAACAATTAGAGGCTTTTGAAAAAGCGATCATAAAATATGAGGATGAAATCAATACAGCTTTGTATGCCGATCTGAAAAAAAGTAAAGAAGAAACGTGGGCAACCGAAACGGGCTTGCTAATGGGAGAAATTAAAAACGCCAATAAAAATTTACATAAGTGGATGCAGCCAAAAAAAGTATCGACTGGGCTTGTTACTTTTCCTTCCTCTGCTAAAATATACAGGGATCCTTTGGGTGTTGTTTTGATTATTTCGCCGTGGAATTATCCTTTGCAATTGTTATTGATTCCTTTAGTGGGCGCTATTGCAGGTGGTAACTGTGCAGTGCTGAAACCTTCAGAGCTGGCTCCTGCTACTGAAAAAATTATTATAAAAATTATTGAAGAAATCTTTCCGGCAAATTATATAAAAGTAGTTACCGGCAGTGGCGCTGAGGTAGTACCGGCTATGATAAACAATTTTCGTTTTGACCATATTTTTTATACAGGAAGTACAACAGTAGGTAGAGAAATTTATAAGCTTGCTGCAAAAGATTTAATTCCTGTTACGCTGGAACTTGGCGGCAAAAGTCCCTGCGTTGTATATGATGATGCTGATATAAAGATTGCTGCGAAAAGGATAATTCTCGGTAAATTTTTAAACGCCGGGCAAACATGTATTGCGCCTGATTATATTTTAGTTCATCAATCTGTAAAAAATAAATTGCTGAATGAATTGAAAGACAGCATCCAAAAATTTTATACTGATGAACCTTCTTCCAGCTATGAGTATGGGAAAATAATTAATGAAACCCGTTTCAAAAAATTGTTAAGTTACCTAAAGAAAGAAAAAATATTTTATGGTGGAAAAAATGATGAAGCCTCATTATATATTGAGCCGACAATTCTCATAGATATATCATTAGATGATGATGTAATGAAAGAAGAAATCTTTGGTCCTGTAATACCCGTCTTGTCATTTACTACAACTGAAGAGGCTATGAATATAGTGCAGCAAAATGAAAATCCACTGGCATTTTATTTATTTACAAAAAACGAAAACACAGAAGAAGAATGGATGCAAAAAATTCCTTTCGGTGGAGGATGTATCAATAATACCGTATGGCATTTTACCAATGAACATCTACCTTTCGGAGGTATCGGCAACAGTGGTACCGGCGCTTACCACGGCAAAAATACTTTCAATGTTTTTACCCATGCAAAGCCAGTTTTGAAAAGTTCCACATTACTGGATCCTTCTTTGAAATACCCACCATTCAAAGGAAAGATGAAATGGTTTAAAAAGTTGATTGGGTAGAAAATTATTGTTTTTTATATTTCCTTTTTGGGATATCTTTTGTGATGATATATCGATGATATTACAATTACCTTTTTACTTTCATCAATAAATAAACAATGTAAAAATGGATATGTCTTTAAAGATGTTTCTCTAAAATATTTATAAGCATTGCGATAGCGTAAAGGATTTATGCAGATTCTTTCTCATGCGAAGTTTACTAGATCCTTTTATTTCACCAGGTTTAAAACTTTTGAAATTTTATAACTTACTAAAGATAGAAGTTCAGCCAACCTTTATATTAGCGACAAGCTATAAATTTACTGTAGAGATAACTCGTGAGAAAATGATCTCAATGACTTTTTATATAATTTGCCAGTTCATCCCGGCTGTTTTGTGAATTAAATAAATTATTTAACTGAAGAAAATTCGCAGAATCTGTTACAGTTTTGTACGACAGCTTTGCCAATTCAAGCCTGTTACTTTCGGTATTAATCAAAAGTAATAATTGTCTTACCTGATTTGTAGTGAAATGATTAGCAGGGTCATTAAATACATCTGTTTCATAATTTATCTTAAGAAATTGTATCAAATTGACGCGTACATTGTTCAATAGCTTATTAAAATCCTCATCCCCCATGGGAGTTTTAATCGTAGTTTGATTGTTAGTAATATTCCAACCCTTTGTGCGTAGAAAATTATTTAATTCATCCTTGCTTTCCTGGGTTTTAAAAAGATCGTATAATCTTATAAAGTTGACAGAATCGGTAACTGAACGATAAGATAATTTGGCCAGATCAACACGGTCACTTTCTAATGTAATCAACGTTAATAATTGCCTTATTTGTGATGTACTAAAATAATTATTTGAATTATTAAATGCATCACTTTCAGCTTCACCCTTAAGAGCCTGTGACCATTTACTCTGCACGCCTTGCAATAACAGGTTGAATTTAGAATCAACCATTGGAGTTTTCATTACAGTTTGACCAGAGATATTCCAACCTTTTGTGTGAAGGAAATCACTTAGCTCATCTCTGCTTGCCTGGGTTTTAAACAGATCATAAAGCTGTATAAAATTAGCTGAGTCTGTAACTGAGCGATAAGACAACTTAGCCAGTTCCAGCCGGTCATTTTCTAATGTAATTAATGTTAATAATTGTTTTATCTGTTTTGAACTAAAATAATTATTTGTGTTATTGAAGGCTTCGCTTTCAGTTTCCCCCTTGAGAGCCTGGGAAAATTTACTCCGTACACTTTGTAACAGCTGGTTGAATTTATTATCAACCATAGGAATGTTGATGGTAGGTTGACCAGGAATATTCCAACCTTTTGTGCGAAGAAAATCATTCAATTCATCTTTGTTTGCCTGAGTTTTAAACAGATCGCTAAGTTGTGAGAAATTAGCAGAATCTGTAGCAGAGCGGTAGGATAGTTTTGCCAAATCAAGCCGGTCACTTTCTAATGTAATTAAAGTTAATAGTTGTTTTATCTGGGATATGCTGAAATAATTATTTTGGTTATTAAAAGCTTCACTTTCAGTTTCACCCTTAAGAGCCTGTGACCATTTACTCTTTACGTTTTGCAATAGCTGGTTAAAGTCATAATTTGACATAGACGTTTTATCATTGCTTTTCTCATTACCAGATGTTGGGTTTTCACTAAATTCGGCACGACCGTTAACATTGATTGTAATATCCAAATCATACCCTTCTCTTAAATAAAAACTTTTTGAATAAACAAGTATCTTTTTAGAAGTGCTGTTATATTTGGGGTTATTATTGCCTAAGCTATAGATTTTAATAGCATGTTTTGCTGTTTCAAGATCATTAATAACCGCCCTATTTTGATTGGTATTAGTGCGGTTGTAATTTTTATTTGAAAAAAAACTATTCCTATCGAGAATTACCTTGTAGTTTTTAGTATTATTGTTTATTCCGTTAAATATAATATTTACTGATTGGGTTGATTGTGCAAAAGTTGGAATGCCTATAAAACTGCACAGAAGAATTGTGAAAATGGTTTTGCTATATTTTGCTTGCCTGTTTATCATTTTTGGTTTTTTTACTTATATACAGAAATAATGCCTAAACTTTGAAAGCTCTCCTTATTAGAAAGCTGTGAGAAAATATGATAAAGATAAAGCAAAGCTCCATAAAGTATTTTAACAGGATCATTGAGCGTAATTGAAAATCATTAATCCTTGAATAGAGATAGCTGGTGACTGGCAGATAAAATGGAGTTTTACTTGATTCAAGCTCTTGTATTTTATAACTATAGAACTTATGCGTAATGTAACAAGCAAGAGGGTTAAGGAATACGACCCAAAATCCTATAGTGTGTTGCTTTGGTTTTTCTTTCTTTTGTAAGGCTAGAAGAAAAAATTTAAAAGCGAATTTAAACTCAACTCAAATTTTTATTAATCTTATGAT
>JBDTYU010000309.1:0-7868 GCA_040005535.1 Ginsengibacter sp.
CCTAAAGATGGCCCTTCAGAAAAATATTCATTGAAGCATCTTTTAAAACACCTGCAGGAATTATTAGGTGATACAAAAATTTTATTTGCAGATGATTGCATTGGCGCAGAGGCACAACAAAAAGCGAAGAACTTAAAACCTGGTGAGGTTTTATTATTGGAAAATCTCCGTTTCTATAAAGAAGAAGAAAAAGGCGATGAATCATTTGCAGAAAAACTAAGCAAGCTTGGTAATATATATGTAAACGATGCATTTGGTACAGCACACAGGGCACATGCTTCTACGGCAGTTATTGCTAAATTTTTCCCAGGCAATAAAAAAATGTTTGGATTACTCATGAAGGCAGAAGTAGAAAGCGCAGAAAAAATATTACATAGCTCTGCAAGTCCATTCACGGCAATTATGGGTGGTGCAAAAGTTTCTGATAAAATTGAGATTATTCAAAATCTTTTAACCAAAGCAAACAATATAATTATAGGTGGCGGAATGGCGTACACCTTTTTAAGAGCACAGGGTAAGGAAATTGGCAGCAGCCTTTGCGAAGAAGATAAGCTTGAACTGGCTAATGAAATTCTATCAAAAGCGAAAGAAAAAAATGTTGTGATACATCTTCCGGTTGATAGTATTGTGGCAGATAAATTTGCTGCAGATGCCAATACAAAAGTTGTTGACAACAATCATATTGATAAGGGTTGGATGGGCCTTGATATAGGTAATGAAGCAATTAAGCAATTTCGGAAAGTAATAATGGATAGCAAAACAATTTTGTGGAATGGACCAATGGGTGTTTTTGAAATGAAAAAATTTCAGGAGGGTACAAAAGCTATTGCGGAAGCGGTTGCCGATGCAACAGAAAATGGTGCTTACAGCCTTGTTGGCGGGGGAGATAGTGTTGCTGCTGTAAATGAATTTAATCTTACAGATAAAGTGAGCTATATATCCACAGGCGGGGGTGCTTTATTAGAATATTTTGAGGGAAAAGAATTACCGGGGATAGCCGCAATAAATTCTTAAACATGAAAAAGGTTATAGCAGGGTAACCGGAAATATTATGAGCATTTTGTCAGGGCAATCAATCTTGGTATCTCATTTGATAAACATTACTTTTGAAATAATTAAAACTTAAAAACATGAAATCAAGAACCGGTCTTTTTGTTATACTTGGAATTGTTGTCCTGCTTTTATTTTGGGGTTGTGGCGCTTATAACAATTTAATAGGCGTTGACCAGGAAGTGAAAACGAAATTAGGTAACGTAGAAACCAATTACCAGAGAAGAACAGATTTATATAGCAGTGTTATTAAAACAATTGAGGGTTCAGCAAATTTTGAAAAGAGTACTTTAAAAGAAGTTATAGAGGCAAGATCAAAAGCAACATCCATCAATGTTGATATTAATGATCCTGCAAGCCTTCAAAAATATCAGGAAGCACAGGCAGGCCTGCAAAGCTCTTTCGGCAAATTACTGGCAGTTGCAGAAGCTTATCCTGATTTAAAAACCACAGCTGCTTTCCAGGGATTTCAAACCCAAATTGAAGGGACAGAAAATAGGATAAATGTCGCACGACAGGATTTCAATGCAGCTGTGCAAACTTATAATCTCAAAGTAAAAACTTTTCCCAATAATATTTTTGCAGGAATGTTTGGTTATCACGAAAAGCCATATTTTCAATCTGCTCCTGGCAGTGATAAAGCTCCTAACGTTGAGTTCAACATAAAATAAACAGCCAAGCATGTGGCCCTTTTCCAAAAAGAAAGAATTTTTTTCTAAAGAAGAAAGTGAAATAATTGTTGAGTCAATCCGCAATGCCGAAAAACAAACAAGCGGTGAAGTGAGAATATTTGTAGAGAGTAAATGCCGCTTTATTGATCCGCTTGACAGGGCAAAAGAAATATTTACTCAGCTCAAAATGGAAAATACTGAATATCGAAATGGGGTATTGTTTTACATTGCGATAAAGGACAAACAATTAGCAATTTTTGCAGATAGTGGAATTCATGCTGCAGCAGGAGAACAATACTGGATAGATGTTGTTGGGGAAATTCTTTCACTTTTCAATAATGAAAGCTATGCAACTGGTATTAAAGAATGCATTTCAAAAATAGGGGCAGCGCTTAAAAATTATTTTCCATACAATAAAGATGTTGATAAAAATGAACTCCCCGATGAGATCATTTTTGGCAAATAAGATCGGGTAATCATTGTTCATGAAAAAAATTATTTTACTGTTTTTTGTTTTCGGGTTTCACTCAGTTTTTGCCCAAAAAATTGAAACCAGGCCACAACCCCCGACGGCAGTAAATGATTTTGGAAATTTTCTTGAACCTTTTCAAACACAAGCCTTAGAACAAAAGTTAAGAAACTATAACGATAGTACTTCCTCTGCGATTGTAATAATTACAGTACCAGACCTGCAGGGATATGATATTGCTGAACTCTCTTTAAAATATTTACGTGAATGGGGCATTGGAACAAAAGAAAAAAACAATGGTGTATTGATTCTTGTTTCAAAAGCAGAAAGGAAAGCACGTATTGAAACTGGCAGTGGTATGGAGGGCGTTCTTCCTGATATACTTGCCAAACAAATTATTGATGAAAGAATGGTTCCTTATTTTAAGGAGAATGATTATTACCGGGGGTTTGATAATGCTGTAGATGCCGTCATTCAGGCTGCTGCAGGAGAATACAAAGCAAATCCCGGGGATAAAAAAAGTGGCGCCCCGTCTTTTAAAACGATCATAATTCTTGCAGTACTTTTCTTTATTCTCATGTCTTTTTTTCGAGGCGGTGGAGGTGGTGGTTCTTACATGAGCAGACGCGGCTCCAGAGGTTTGGGAGGATTGCCATGGTTTATACTTGGAAATATGTTAGGAGGCGGAGGCCGTGGCGGCGGTGGATTTGGAGGAGGAGGATTTGGTGGCGGTGGTGGTGGTGGATTCGGAGGCTTCGGTGGTGGAGGTGGAGGTGGCGGTGGTGCCAGTGGAGGATGGTAATTTTTTATCTTATAGTTAAGCAACAAGAACAAATGCCCCGGATATTGTCTCGGGGCATTTGTTCTTGTCATTATGGAATAACTGTTATTTCAAAAGACCATTAATATAATCAGCTAATTGATTGTTTCCTTCTGAACGTTTTGCTGCACTTACTTTTGCAAAAGCTTGTTTAAAGCCCGGGTCAACAAAACTCCTGAATCTTTCAGGTATCTCATTCCTGAATTTCATAATTTCATCTATACCTTTTTTAACACTTGCTGCGTTTTTTATTTTTGTAAGATAATTGGCAAATGCAATACTACCTTGTACTTTAGTTTGCGATGGAGGAGACGTTTTATAGTTGTCAAGAACTATATTAAAATCATCTTCAGTTGCATTCGCCATTATAACTTTTGATACAACCGCCCCCAATTTTCCTTTTGCATCATTACTATATTTTTTTGCAAGAGTGTATGCCTGCGAAGAGTCCAGTTTAATAAGACCATCAACCGCCGCTCCTGAAACAGAATAAGAAGAATCATTTACATATTTTGTAAATAACAGCTCATACTTTTTATCGTTCTGTTTTACTAAAATTTCAAGAGCTTTTGCCTGCACCTTCTTGTTAGGATCTTTATCTGCTATCTGCTCAATTACGCTTAAAACAGCAGGAACAGAATAACTCTTTGTCTCGTCAAGTTTGTCCAAAGTAAATAGCCTCAGGCCATAATATTTATCATTTAACCCACTGGCAAGATTGCTCATTTTATTTGTGGCAAAATAATCAAGGGCCTCTTTACGATCAAGATAATTACCGGCATATTTAAATTGCTGGCCGTATTCTTCAGCAGATTTATTATCAGTTTTTTTTGCAAGCAAAACTTTATCAGCATCTACATTTATTAAAGATGGTTTTTTGTCACTTGCAAAATAAAAAGTATCAATTTTATTTTTAACCCACACTTTATATCTCTTTTTAGATGCTCCTCTGTCGTAAACATCTATAGCAACAGGCAGCTTGAAAATTTTACCTGTTGTCTGCGTTTGTTCAATAATTACCCGGGCTTTATTATTACTATAATCATAATTAATGTTAAGGTTTGGTTGACCACTTCCATAATACCACTGGTTCCAGAACCAGTTTAAATCCTGGCCGGTAACTTCTTCAAAAGCAAGACGCAGTTGCTGAGCTTCGGCACTCTTAAATTTATTGGTAGTTAAATAAAGATTTAATGATTTAAAGAAGGCACTATCACCTACATAATTATGCAGCATGTGCAGTATGGCGCCTCCCTTTGGATAAGATACTCCATCGAATACGTCTTCTTTATCTTTATAATAAAACCTTACCAGATTTTTATATTCATCAGCGGGATTTGCCATGTATCCTTGCCTGTTTTCTTCTATATGCTCATCACCGGCATCTTTGCCATGGCGGTATGTATCCCAAAGTGTTTCACTGTAATCGGCAAATGATTCATTTACGGTAATGTTACTCCAGCTTTCAGTAGTTACAAGGTCACCAAACCATTGATGAAAAAGTTCATGAGCAATAACTTCCTCCCAGCCATTTCCATCAACAAGTTGTCTTGCATTTTGATAAGCGCTTTCCTGGTGAAGTGTTGCTGATGTATTTTCCATAGCTCCGCTTACATAATCTCTTC
Organism: Ginsengibacter sp.; assembly: GCA_040005535.1. Classification (GTDB taxonomy): domain Bacteria; phylum Bacteroidota; class Bacteroidia; order Chitinophagales; family Chitinophagaceae; genus Ginsengibacter. Next base: position 4,636 of record JBDTYU010000309.1, read on the forward strand.
CTACTATTTGATCGTACTTTGGCCATGCATAAGGTACACCGGTTATTTTTTCAAAAAAACCAATCATAGCGGGTGTTTCACCAAATATTTTTTTTGCAAAAGGAGCATATTCCTTTTCAACATAATAATCAACAGGTTTGTTTTTGAAGTTGTCTTTTACAATCACATAATCACCCACTCCCATAAAAAATAAATATGGAGCGTGAGGCAAATCCATCTTCCAATAATCTGTTCTTGTGCCATCTGTATTTTTCTTTTGACTGATGAGAAGTCCATTGCTAAGTGTTACATATTTTGAAGGTACAGTCATATAAATTTCTTCTGTTGTTTTTTGATTTGGCTTGTCTATTGTTGGAAACCAGGCGCTATTTGCTTCAGTTTCTCCCTGTGTCCAAATTTGAATTGACTTGCCCTCTTCTTCTCCCTTAGGATTTATAAAATACAATCCTTTAGCATCTGTAATTGCAGCACTTCCTTGTACTTTCAATTCATTAGGCCTTGAAACATAACTGAGATAAACAGTATAATTTTCTCCTCCTTTGTATAACTTATCAAGTGTAATTCTCAATTGCATACTATCATAAGAATATTTTAATGGAATTTTTGAAGTGCCTTTCATCATGGCAATTTCTTTTATTTCCATTCCTTTAGCATCTAGTGTCAATGAATCAGTTGAATAAAAATGTGGATGAAGTGTTACCCATTCCTTTCCATACATCCATGCTTTGTTGTAGTCGAAGCTTACATCGAGCTTTGTATGTACCAAATCGTTTATGCGTGTTGCGGTTGCCCTGTATTCATGTTTCCATGATGTATCCTCGTTAGACTCATCCTGGGCCTGGGCTATTACAATAGGAGTGGTAAACAAAAATGTAAACAAAATTTTCTTCATAATTAATTTTTAAATGTGGGCAAAAGTAGATGGTTTATACAAAAAGAAATCAAATTTTGGACAGGAGGTAAAATTTATTATTTATTAAATAGATTTGCCATTATGTTTTCTGCCTCTCTCAAATGTTTTTTTGTTTCGGTAATTTGTATTTTTGCCTATGCATTATTTGCGAAAGGTCAGCAATCACATTTCATTTATCTGCAAACAGAAGGCGGGCAGCCTTTTTATGTTAAGATTAATACTAAAGTTGTAAGCTCGTCGCCTGCAGGTTATTTAATCTTACCAAAATTAGCCGATGGAGATTACAAGTTAAATATCGGATTTCCAAAAAAAGAATTTCCTGAAGAAAATTTCCATATTTTGATTGATAAAAAAAATGAAGGATTTCTTTTAAAAAATTTTGGTGAAAAAGGTTGGGGACTTTTTAATATGCAATCATACAGCGTTGCAATGGGTGGTAATGACAATATTGTTGCAAGTTCTTCAAAAAATTTGCAGGATGATCCCTTTTCAAAAATGCTCGCCAATGTTGTAAAAGATTCATCTATTCTTCAAAAAAACGAGCCATTTAAAGAGGAAGTGCCACCTATTGCAAAATTTGATTCTAATGCTAATAAAATTGATTCAGATGTTATTAAAATGGACTCCGCTTTTTCAAACGATAATACCAATATAGCTTTTGCAGAAAAAAAAGAACTCTCGCTGATTGTGCCGGCAACCCGGCTCTTAAGAAAAAAAAATAAGGACGGTATAGAAATGATTTATGTTGATCATAATCAAAATATTTATGACACAATAAGAATTTTTATTCCGTCCGGAAAACCGATAAGGAAAATTGAGAGCGTTGATACAAGCTTGGTTGAAAATGTAAAGCGATCAATTACTACACTTCAAGATACTGCTTCTATGGTGGTTGAACAATCGGTTCCTCCAAAGAAAACTGATACTACAATATTAGTTTCTCCGGAAAAGAAAAACATGGTTGAAAACAATGACACTATTATATCAAATAAAATTAATGAGATAAGGCAGCCGGAAACAAACTCACTCGATTCATCGACAATTGCAACTGATAAAAAAGTAATTACAAAAAAAGATGATGTAAAAGATGACATGATCGTTCTTCCTAAAGTTGTTCAGTCATCAGCAGCTAACTCAGATTGTAAAGCTTTTGCCACCGACGAGGATTTTTTAAGGTTGCGCAAAAAGATGGCTTCTGAAAGTTCTGCTGATAATATGATTAAGATTGCAAAAAAATCTTTTCATTCAAAATGTTTTAGTACAGAGCAAATTAAAAATCTTTCATTTTTATTTCTTTCAAATGAAGGAAAGTATAAGTTCTTTGATGTAGCATATCCTTTCGCTTCGGATTCTGATCAATACAATACGCTTCAATCTCAGTTAACGGACAGTTATTATAATAACCGTTTTAAAGCAATGATTCATAAATAATACTTCGCTTTTAAATGCCACGATATTTTATTGAAGTCTCTTACAAAGGCACAAGATATTCAGGTTTCCAGGTTCAACAAAATGCTAACACTATTCAGTCAGAAGTAGAGAAGGCATTAACTATTCGCTTCAGGCAATCATTTACTCTTACCGGCGCATCACGAACAGATAAAGGTGTTCATGCATTACAAAATTATTTTCATTTTGATACAACTGATGGTTTGGCTTCAAAAAATGATACTTTTTATGAAAAAGATTTATTGCAGGTATTGTATTCATTGAACTCGATTTTGCCGGATGATATTGTAATAAAGCGGATTTTTGAAGTTTGTGATACAGAGCATTGCCGCTTTGATGCAGTAAGCAGAAGATATAAATATTATATATACTCAAAAAAAAATCCCTTTTATAAAGACACTGCATACTTTTATCCTTATCCTATTGATCTTATAAAATTGCAAGAGGCAGCGTCAATAGTTCTAACTACTGAAAATTTTACTTCATTTTCTAAAAGAAATACACAAGTAAAAAACTTTATTTGTTCAATCTATAAAAGTCAATGGCAAAAAAAAAATGATTTTATAATTTATGATGTAGTTGCTAACCGTTTTTTACGGGGAATGGTTAGGGGTCTTGTTGGCACAATGCTTAGAGTAGGTACAGGAAAAATTTCTTTAATCGAATTTATCGAAATTATAAAAAATAAAAATTTTGTAAAGGTCGATTTTTCAGTACCAGCTAAGGGCCTTTATTTAAGCGAAATAAAATACAACATTTAAATAATTGCTTACTGTGTGTTTATTACTGAGTATCGGCAAGGAGTATTTGTTAACTAATACTTCAAAATAATTTTGCTGTAAACCACATGGCTTATTATCTTTGCAATCCG
>JBDTYU010000310.1:0-16695 GCA_040005535.1 Ginsengibacter sp.
AAACCTAATGTGGAAGATGTGATAAGGGTTGCCAAAGAAATGATGGCGGAATGAGGCAATACATCATTAGTTACCAATCTTTAATGAACATGAAACTAACTCTTTATCAAATAGATGCATTTACTGATAAGCTCTTCGGAGGTAATCCTGCTGCAGTAATTCCTTTGCAAAAATGGATTGATGATGAACTAATGCAAACAATCGCATCAGAAAATAATCTTTCAGAAACCGTTTTTTTTGTTCCACGTAAAAAAAATTCAGATGATGCTGATTTTGAAATAAGATGGTTCACGCCGACAGTAGAAATTAATTTATGCGGTCACGCAACACTTGCTTCAGCTTATGTAATTTTCAATTATTTGCATTTTGATAAATCTGAAATAAAGTTCAGTTCACAAAGTGGAATTTTAAGAGTGACAAAAAATAATTCGCTCATTGAAATGGATTTCCCTTCCTGGATGCCGGAAAAATTAAGTGACAACCGGGGTGATTTCGCAAAAGCGCTTGGAGGTATAAATATCATTGACATTTATAAAAACAGGGATATCTTAATTGAATTAAAAAATGAAGATGCCGTGATAAACTGTACACCTGATTTTTCTTTGATTAAGAAATCAGGTTATAAAATTATTATAACAGCTCCTGGTGAAAAAGTAGATTTTGTATCCAGGTTTTTTGCGCCCACAGCAGGTGTTGATGAAGACCCGGTAACAGGTTCCGCACATTCACAGTTAGTTCCTTTTTGGAGTAATAAGCTCAACAAAAAAAATATGACTGCTTTGCAACTTTCTAAGCGTGGCGGCAAAATTTATTGTGAGCAAAAAGGAGACAGGTTTTAATGGGAGGCAATTGCGTATTTTTTATGAAGGGCGAAATTGAAATTGAATATAATGATAAGTAATTCGGATAAGCTTTTTATGAATCATTGGACCGAGCAAAAGGGTGGACCGCGATGGAAATATTATTTGCAGTTTACTATTGCATGGACTGTTGTATCGTTTCTCATAATTTTTTTTCTTACAAAACTTTTTACAGAAGCATGGGAAACAGGTGGCCAGTATTTAATATTTTTAATTATTTCGTTATCCATTGTATCAGGGTTTCTTGCTACTCATTTCACTTATACGCTTAGTGAAAAGCGATATAATAAAATAATTAAAAGAGAAGAAGGGGATTAATTTAAAGGATAAATTCACCGTTAGCGGGTTTTTTACTGATATCATTAATTATTTTTTCAGCATGCTCCCTGGAGTTTTCTATAAATAACCGATGAGTATTCATTCCTCCGCATATAACACCGGCCAGGTAAATTCCCGGCACATTTGTTTCATAATTTTCATCGTTATACGTGGGCTTGCAAACTTCATCTTCTGAAAGTTGTATATCAACGTTGCGTAGAAACGTTAGATCAGGTTGGTATCCTGTCATTGAAAGTACCCAGTCATTTTCTATTGTTACCATTCCATTTGAAGTCTTTATATCTACTTCATGTTGCCTTATTTCTGCAATTGTGGAATTAAAAAATGCGCTGATTGAACCTTCAGCAATACGGTTTTCGATGTCGGGCTTTACCCAATATTTTACCCGGTCACTTATTTTATCTCCGCGAATTACCATTGTTACTGTAGCACCTTTGCGCCATGTTTCCAAAGCTACATCCACGGCAGAATTTGCAGCACCAACAACCAATACTTTTTGGAAAGAGTAATAATGCGGGTTTGTATAATAATGCCTCACCTTCTCAAGTTCTTCGCCCTTTACATTCAGCAAGTAGGGTATGTCATAAAATCCTGTTGAAATTATTAGGTTGGACGAATAATATTCGGCCTTTGTAGTTTGGATAGAAAACAACTCTTCATTTCTTTTTACACTAATAACTTTTTCAAATAAATGAACATTAAGATCTGAAGATGCGGCTACCCGCCGGTAATATTCCAAAGCTTCATTTCTGGTAGGCTTGGGATTGTTACTTACAAAAGGAACTCCTCCAATTTCCAGTCTTTCACTTGTGCTGAAAAATGTCATGTTATCCGGGTAATTGTACAATGAATTTACTAATGCTCCTTTCTCAAGTATAAGATATTTCAATCCTGATTTTATTGCTTCCAGTCCACATACTAAACCTATAGGGCCGCCACCAATAATGATTACATCATAAAATTCTTTTTTCATAAGGCGCTAAGTTATTACATAAATGTTCCATGAGGAGCCACTTTTTGAAATAAAAAAGGCTGCCCTTTTAAGGAGCAGCCTCTACAGGATCTATTTTTTATTTATCGCATAAAATACATTTTGCCATAACCTTTGGTAAAATATTTATCAGTTTTATCACCATCATCTTTAAATTTATCCAGCGATTTACCATTCAGGTTAGTTAATACACGATACAGGTAAACGCCATTCGCAACTTTTTGTCCATACATATCACTTCCATCCCATTTAAATTCAGTAATGTTTCTGCCTATGTGCAAAGGCCCTAATTCATCTTTGGTTATTTCTCTTATTATTTTTCCCGTAACAGTTAATATTTGTATTCTTATATTTTGAGGAACAACTGAACCTGTAACCGTAAATACAAATGCAGTAGAGGTTGTGAAAGGATTTGGATAATTAAGCAAATTAGAAATCATTGGTTTGCTGATAACCCTGAAGTTAATATGATAATCAAGCTGACCCGCTGTATTACCTACAGCATCTTTTCCCGAAACAATTAATTGATATTCATCGTCATCCCCGCTCAATAAAGGAGAAAGATCAATGGTAGCGGTGTTTTCACCCGATGCTAAATTTGCCGGGGTAAAGCGCATCGTATCATTATCAAATTTATAAGTCCTCAATGAACCATCAGGAAACTGTATCTGAACTTTAATAAGCGAAGTATCGTTGAGAGCAAGAAATTTACTTTCATCTTTTAGCTTAACTATTATATGCGGCCTTGCAGAAACAATATCCCGGTTTAAAATATGCACACCATCAAATGTGACATCAAGCAATGGATTAAACTTATCACCTTTTACATAAAAGTTTCTGTAAAGGAAATTATTAAAGTGATATTGTTCCGGCTGATCATTATCAGGATTAAAATCAACTAACAACGTGTTAGGGCCAGAATAAGCTCTTGTATCAATATCATATTTAAGAATGATTGTATCACCGCTTATGAGAGGTTTTTGCCTGCGAAAAGGAAGCACATGCGTTACATTATTATTATCAATAACCGCAATTTTTACTTTCACACTATCAAATGAAGGAAAACTTATATTTTTAAAAGCAATTCCAAAATGCAGAATGTCTCCCTGTTCCAACGTGTCTTTCGTCATAAAATACAGGTTAGGCGTAAGAGCTCCTTCCGGTGCAGAATTATAATTCAATCTCCAGTATGAAAGCTGGTAAGGAGTAAGTCTTATGCTGTCAACATTCCGCATTTTAAGTTGAATAAACGGATATTTTGAAGCACTTATAGAAGAAATATCAACATCCTGCATTGTCTTGTTTACATTGAATAAAGTAGAAGAACCACCAAGACTGTCTATACCAATAATCTGTACAGTTGGATTATCCGGAGAATTAGCTTCAAGACTTGTTCCACGCCAATGCATTTCTTTCCATAAAGTTGCCGGGCCAAATTTTGGTGAAGTAATATATCCTAAAGTATCCGGGGCAATAAAGGAATGTGATAGTTGTATCCTATCATTTATACCATTTGAAAAAACAAAATTGGGCAAGAATTCCGGGTTATTTTTTTGATACATAAAAACGAATGCCCTCGGACGATAGAAAGAATCAATCAAAACAAATCCCTGCGATTTTAATCTATGGTAGATAGAATTATTTGCACCGAAAGCTAACGTATCATTTTGCCAATCTGCAGCATAGGTATTAGAAGAGGGATCGGGCCCCGAAATATTTTTAGCAATTACAATAAAGTTATCCGGAATGAGATCAAGAAATTTCATTGCGCTATCTCTTTTGGCCTGGCTTAAAATATTAAATTGAAAATTTGCTAATCTATCGAAGCCGCAAACCTGGTCACTTCCATACAAGCCTGTGGGGCCTACAGCATTAAGCCATGGCTTTAAACTTATAGGATCAAGCACATTAAAAACAATACCAGAAATACCGCAAACACTTTGTGTAAACACTGCGTCATTTACATCTGATTCAAATTGAGAACCTAAGTTTATAGCAGTTGGGAAAACACCACTTTTAGATCCTATAATATTGTTGACGGAAGCAAAAGACCACTTTCTTGAACTATCGAGTTTTATGTTTTGTGTATCAGAATATAGATGTTGATAATAATGTGATTGACTTGAACCTACAGAACTATTTGCCAGGTAAATAAACGAAGCATTGTTCCAATGATAATCACTAGGAAGACCCGATGAAGCGTTAATTCCAACACGCCAGTAATAAACAGTGCTATCTGCATAACTGAAGCCCGGATCAAACTCTAAAACACCACCAACCGAATTCACAGTTCTGCTCACTTTAAGACCAGAATTAAACAATAGCGTGGTATCAATTTCCATTATATAATCTCTTGCAACACTTAACGGGTTTGCAGTAGAAGCATATAATTTTTGATTTCCCACATTAACAATCGCGAAATTATATGGGTATGAAGGATTTGCTTCATCTTCATAAATGAAAACATCTCTTGTAATGCTGTTATTACTTTCCGACAATTCAGTAACATCATTATCTGCATCAATCGTTACTGTTATTTTATTAAGTCCTTTATCTCTGGTAGCAATAATGGGCACTAAAATTTTTATAGAATCGGCGTATTTTACACCAGCTATTCTTTTGCGTAGAATAATACTTGTACTTCCATTGGGATACGTTCTTTTAACTTCAAAAGTTATTGAATCATTAATTGCTTTTCCAATATTGAAAGCTTTGGCTTCCAGTACAAAACTGTTTTCTGATACCGAAATAAAAGCTGGATTTATTTTTACCTGGGGATCTTCAATTACATAGTCAGGCTTTGCATGTGGATTAATTTTTAAAGCAGGATCACCATGCAATGCCAGTTCTTCCAAATTTATTCTTGTAAGATAATCCAATGAAGAATTGGCTCCATCTAAATTTGAAATAACATTTTTAATATCATTGCCAATAGAGTTGCCATAATTTACTACACCTAATTGATTATAAAGTTCATAGTCGTAATTATTAAGATAGGGAGGAACTCCTAAGTGGGTGCTCGCGAGAAAACCGATACTTCCGCGTTCATTAGCGAGAACAAATTTTTCAGAAATTGATAAATTGTTTTGTGTAATTCTTAATGGATCGTATATGTAATTATTTCCGGCAGTACATCCGCTTACTGAAAAGAATGGGTACTTACCCTGGTTCTGGTAAACCGAAGGATCACTTAAATTAAATTCCAGTGTGTTGGCAGATGAATGTCCGAAATAAGAAAGAAGGCTGATGCCTTCATTAAATAATTGCTCAATGCGTTTCCCGGAAATCAACTGTACAGCAGAATTGGAAGACTTTGCAAAAGTTTCCACTTTACCTCCATACAAAGTGTCTTCAATTATAGTTTTATATTGGTTCATATAAAATCTAAAGAGATCGCTCTCGGAAGAATCTTTACCTCCTATTACATGCACTATGCTTTTCATCCATAATTTGCTATCCAATGTCTGTGTTCCGGAAGCTTGCGCCTGTTCATATTCTTTCATCTTTTGAAGATAGTCTCCTACTTCATTGCCTGATATTGCGGAAAGCCTTCCTATGGGTATTGTGGGAACAACACTTCCGAAAGGTGATGAAAGCAATACGTCCGATGCAGGGTTGCCAAATGTGGGTACAAGATTCAGTTGATCTGCATAAGGAGTGCTTTGATAAAGTATGTAATCATTATACGTTATTCCTTTTCCAATGAGAAAAACATATTTTGGTGTAGTTGTAAATGTATTCTTCACATATTGAATAAAATCTTTTATTGAAGATGGATGCTTTTTAATTCCATAAGCAAACTGATCAACCAACTCATCACTATTAACAATTTTCGCATTGAAACTTCCTCCTGTTGAAGAGCTTCTGTAAGCCCGGTATAAATCAACATTATTAACTCCGGAACCGTTGTTGTATAGTGCCGGGTTGCTTATAATAATATAGTCACCCTGGTTAGCAGGAACTCCAAAGTTTGTAAAATTTTTTTGCGAGAATGTTACAATGTTATTTACATTAGAAGCATTTTCACTCATTAATTCAAATTTTCTTTGGGCAATTGCAGAAGGTGGAAGAACAAATTTTACTTTCCCCGGGGTGGAAATTACGTCTCCCGTATATCTTTTATTAGAAGTTAAATCAAGTAACACAGGATCACTGCTGCCATAATTAAAATTATCTATTACCAGGTAATTTCCTGTTGTTGAAGCCGGAAGCTCAAAGTAAAAATTCGGTAAATTATTGAAGTTAAATTTACTTGGATATTTTAATTCAATTTTAGAAGCAACAATCCGGTCAGTAGCAACTGATGAGATATTCTCGATTGTAACCAGTAAAGTGTTGGGGTTTGGCAGTGAGCTGAAAGGAATATTGTTAATCTGTTTTTTTAAGTAATTGAAATTCGGCATTGGTTCATCATCAACAACAGTATTATAAAATTTAACCCTTACGTTTCTTCCATTATTAGCGTTACCTGCTACGGCAAAATTAAATGATGCGTTGGGCCCTCCGGTAAATATATTCAAACTATCAAGCAACAGAGAGGCTCCAAAACCGGGGAAAATATCATTTGAAGTCCATCCTTCACCAATATCGTAGGAAGAAGAATAAACATAGCTACCCAAATTTAAACCGTAACCAGCATTGATTACACTTTTATAATAAAAGCCTTTAGTGTTCATAAAGTATTGCTCCTGCGGTAATGTATTACCACTCACATTATTAGGACTATTTACAAATCTTAAGTTATTGCCGGATGGATTTACCGTTAAAAAATATGCAGCAGTATCGGTTTGCAGACTAAAATGGTCGGAAAGCTGGTAATCAGGGTTACGGTAGAGTTTTGTATCGTTTTTTCCATCGTTCATCAATCCAAAAAATTCAATATATCCACCAGAACTTAAAGGCCCTGTTGCAACAGAAGTGTACAAACTTACCTCTTCTCCATTTTTCCATAATTGAAATTGCTCGGCAGGTATATTGCCAAGCCCAAAAGAATTAAGAACTGTTTGCTGTATACGAAAAAGGCCGTCTTTACCAACATTGAATTTGAAATAAGTTTTGCTATAATCTATCCAGCTATTACCGTAAGGTTGTGCAAAAACTGCTGCAGAAATGAAGACAAAAGAAACAAGTAATATTTTTTTCATTGTTGTTTTTTGAAGCCTTAATTATTTTCTTTTTTGGCAAGATCAAATCTTAAAGAAAAAATATGAGTGTATAATGGATTTGATTGATTAGCCAGGTTTGAAAAAGCGTAATCTATTCTTACATTTTTAATTTTAAATCCGGCGCCTAAACTTGGCTGGTATATCCATACTTTTTTCTGATTGGTAGTATCTTTATCTGCAAGCGCTTTCTGAAAATTATAAATACCGCCTCTTACAAAAAAAACATTATTTATCGAAGCCTCCAGTCCCAAATGCGGGTCAATGCTTACGGAGTTTCCACTAATTACTGTATTTCTTTTACCGTCAAAAGTAAAATCCAAATCAGCTTCTGCTAAAAGGTTTACAGTTGATCCAAGACGGAAATTGTAAGAATTTCCTACCGTAAGCCTCGGCGCTGTGAGCTCTGTAGACTTTACGGGGATATCATTTTTTGTGAGATATAAAACTTCTTTTTCTTTTTCACTGAAAGTAAATGACCATGCATTGAAGGTTGTGGTAATATCCTTTGCAACTATGCCAAGGCTCCAATGGTTTTTTTGCATTCTAAATCCGGCATCAAACCCAAAGCCCCAGGCTGTAGCAAAATGTCCCACTTTGCGGTAAATAATTTTTGCGTTGGCGCCAAAGCTCATTTTTAAATCATCGTCGTCTTTAATTTTTTGAGCAAATGAAAACAAGAAAGCATAATCTGCTGAAGAAAAAGTGGTGATGTTACCATAATTGATACTCCCATCGGGCTCTACCAGGAACAAGGTATTTGGAATATCATCAACTGCAAAACGTAGTATAGAAAGGCCGAGAGTTCTTTTATTATCACTTACAGGAATTGCGAAGCTGCCATAATCATACTTCCCGATATTATCAAAATAGCTCGCATGCATCAGGCTTATAGTTGGATTATTTTGAACACTGGTAAGCCCTGCAGGATTCCAATAGCCGGCTGTACCATCAGAAACCGATGCTGCCTGTGCTGCTCCCATACCCAGGCCACGGGCTCCGGCGCCAATATTTAAAAATTCATTGGAGTATTTTCTAAACTGTGCATACCCGAAGCAAGGCAAAATCAACAGGCAAAATAATTTTGTAATTCTGGCAATTCTCATATTAGGGAATGATCATTTGATAGATAGGTCAGTTATATTCGGGTAATTAAAACGGACTTTAATTATTTATATTGTTTTCAGAGGTCTTATTACTAATTAAAATTAAGCAAAAACTCATTGTAAACTTATAAGAATTGTGGCAATATAAAATCCCTGAATTATGCAATATTTTTAAATTAAGATTTTAAAAATTTAATCTTTTCCATTTCCGATTTTGAAAATTTACAAGACATAAATAATTTGATGTTGAATTTTTTGATCGAAAGCTGGAATTAAAAGAGAGCAAACTAAGTAAAATTGGATGAGTGTAATACGTATTTAAGCTACTTTTGAAAGTTACAGACATATCATTAATACACTATCATTTTATGAAAATTTTTAAATGGAAAATTTAATAGAAGAACTTAAATGGCGTGGATTGATACAAGATATAATGCCCGGTACTGAAGAACAGCTTTGTAAGGAATCTACCACTTGTTACGTAGGCTTCGACCCAACTGCAGACAGCTTGCATATTGGCAGCCTTATACCTATAATATTGCTAATGCACTTGCAAAAATACGGGCACAAGCCAATCGCCTTAGTTGGCGGCGCTACAGGTATGGTGGGAGATCCTTCAGGGAAAAGTGAAGAGCGTAATTTATTGAGTACAGAAATATTGAACTACAATGTACTCTCAGTAAAAAAGCAATTGGAAAAATTTCTTGACTTTAATACTCAAAAAATTAATGCTGCTGAAATGGTAAATAATTATGATTGGTTCAAAGAGATTGCCTTTCTTGATTTTATACGGGACACCGGCAAGCATATATCTATAAATTACATGCTGGCAAAAGACAGTGTCCGTAAGCGTTTGGAGGCAGAAAATGGAATGAGCTTTACAGAGTTTACCTACCAGTTAGTTCAGGGTTATGATTTCTACTGGCTTTATGAAAATAAAAATTGCAAGTTGCAGTTTGGCGGCAGCGATCAATGGGGCAATATAGTTACCGGAACTGAATTAATAAGGCGTAAAAGCGGGGGTGAAGCTTTTGCTTTTACATGTCCGCTGTTAACTAAAACTGATGGCAGCAAGTTTGGGAAAAGTGAGAAAGGAAATATATGGCTCAGCGCAGATAAAACTTCTCCCTATAGTTTTTACCAGTTTTGGCTTAATACTGCAGATGAGGATGCAGAAAGATTTATTAAAATTTTTACTTTGCTGCCGGAAAAAGAAATTAATGATCTGGTGCGGGCCCATAATGGAAATGAACATCTTCGCACCCTTCAGAAAAAACTGGCTAAGGAATTAACTTGTCTTGTTCATTCGGTAAAGGATTATGATTTTGCTTTAAAAGCTTCGGCGATTTTGTTTACTAACGACACCGCACAAACGCTAAAAGAATTAAATGAAGATCAGTTACTGCAGGTTATGGATGGAGTACCCTCCATTGAAATAGAAAAAAGTTTATTGAATGAAAATATTAATCTTATTTCATTCTTAACTGACGTAAAAATTTTTCCAAGTAAGGGCGAAGCCAGGAAAATGGTTACAGGAGGAGGCGTTTTTATTAATAAAGAAAAAGTAACTTCTGTTGAGGAAGTAATTAATACTTCTATGCTTTTAAATGGAAAGTATTTACTGATACAAAAAGGGAAAAAGAATTATTATTTATTGAAAACAATATGAATTAGCAGAACTATTTATTTATTATACGTGTTATAGAAACGAATTACATTAATGAATACATTGTTTGTCTTTAATTCGTGTATCAACTTCGTGTCATCCATGTATGACCCTTTATTAAGACACTATACAACTTTTTTAAGCTTTTTTGCAGCGGGAAGTGTTTGCTGATTGTAATCTTTCATATCAGGAATAAATTTTCTTTCCTTCAGCAGATAACCATTTCCTTTTTCACAAAAATGCACTTTAATGTTTTCCACACTTATAGGGTTACCATCAGGGATATCGGCTATATTGCTGTGCCTGATATCATGCCCGTCAATGATCATTACAAGCCCGCTTCCAATTGCTTCCATAATATTACCTTCTTTAATAAGCATGCCTGTATCTTCCCCAAGTCCAATTCCCACTGCAGATGGATTGCTTGCAATTGCCTGCGCAAGTCGCCCGAATCTTCCACGTTTTTCAAAGTGACTGTCAAAAATTACATCATCCATAAATCCTAATCCTGTTGTTATTTTTACTTCACCTTTTAAATGAGCCGATGTGGCATTGCCTTCATAAATCATTGTATTACTCATTGCCATAGCACCCGCTGATGTTCCTGCTACAACAAAATTCTTTTCTTCATCATACCTGTTGAGAGCTATCTCCAAAAACTCTGTTCCTCCAAAAGTTGCAGAAAGTCTTAATTGATTACCCCCGCTAAACATGAGCGCATCGCATTTTTTTACCCGGTCGATGTATTCTTTTTCCATTGCATCAGCACGGTTACGTATGGGAATTATACCTACATTGGTACAACCTATTTTGCCAAAGGCATTCAGATAATTTTCGCCTACCTCATTAGGTATCATGGAAGCTGTAGTAATTACTTCCATTCTTATTCCGGAACCTCCCGCTTCTTCAAAAATATGGCGAAGAATGCCCAGCTCAAAAAAATTAAGATTATTTCGAACCATTTCACCTTTCTCCAGATCAACGCCTTTATCTTCTGCGCCACCGATGGCAAAAAGTTTTCCCCGGGGATTTTGCATGCATTCAATTTTGATAAAAACAGTGGCGCTGCATTCTACACATTAAACGGGTTATGAGTTAGTATTTTTATGCGCCCCTACTGTCAAAATAAATACTATTTACAAAAGTAACGGAATTGCAATGAAGAGATTGTACAAATCCTTTGTATTTTTTTTTGGCAATGAATTTTTACTACCTTACAATTTGACGGAATTTACATTTATTTATACAATACACCTTACGCATTTTTATGAAGATTGTTGACATTAAAGTGTTGCGTGGCCCTAATTACTGGAGTGTACGCAGGCCTAAGCTTATACAATTGAAAATTGACCTCGAAGAAATGGAAATCTTACCCACCAATAAAATACCAGGCTTTAAAGAAAAATTAGAAAAACTATTACCCTCACTTTATGAACACAGGTGCAGTGAACTCGTACCTGGCGGCTTTTTATCACGTGTTGAAGAAGGTACATGGATGGGCCATGTTATTGAACATGTTGCATTGGAACTTCAAACACTTGCAGGTATGGATATGGGTTTTGGCAGAACAAGGGGTACAGGCAAAAATGGTGAGTACTTTGTTGTTTTTGATTATATGGAAGAAGAGGTCGGGGTATTTGCGGCCAGATCTGCTTTCAATCTCGTGCAGTCTTTAATTGATAATTCACCCTATAATCTTGAAGAAGAAGTACAACTATTGCGGGTTATAAGAGAAAATACACGGCTCGGTCCTTCGACAGGAAGTATTGTAGAGGAAGCAGTAAAAAGGGGCATCCCATTTATCAGGCTTAATAAGCAAAGTCTTGTACAACTTGGGCATGGAATTCATCAGCAAAGAATAAGAGCTACCATAGCGGGCACAACATCCTGTATTGCTGTTGACATTGCCGGGGATAAAGAAGAAACAAAAAATCTTCTTAGTGCAGCAGAAATTCCGGTGCCAAAAGGAATAATTCTTTATAACGATCAAAGCGCACAAAATGCTATTGATGCAGTGGGGTTTCCTTTAGTAATAAAACCCATAAATGGAAATCACGGAAAAGGAGCAACGACCAATATTACTACAAAAGAACAAGCTGAAATTGCCCTGAATGCTGCAAGAGAATATGGGCGAAATGTTATCTGCGAAAAATTTATTACAGGTTTTGATTTCAGGGTACTTGTAATTAATTACAAATTTATATGTGCTGCATTGCGTACACCCGCTTCCGTTATAGGAGATGGTGAGCATTCAATTCAATGGCTCACTGATGCAACTAATATGGATCCACGCCGTGGTTACGGGCACGAGAAGGTGCTTACACAAATAAAAATTGATGGATTTACAAAAAAAATGCTTGATGATGCAGGCTATACTTTAGATACTATTCCGGGAAAGGGAGAACTTGTTCTGCTAAAACCAACAGCCAACCTTTCTACGGGTGGTACTTCAACAGATGTTACTGATCAGGTACATCCGGTAAACATTTTTTTGGCAGAAAGAATAGCAAAGATTATTGGTCTTGACATTTGCGGAATCGATATAATGGCATCAGATTTAAAAACCCCTTTAGTTGAAAACGGAGGTGCTGTTCTCGAAGTAAATGCAGCTCCCGGTTTTAGAATGCATGTTGAACCTTCAAAAGGTATAGCCCGTAATGTTGCAGAGCCTGTAATTGATATGCTTTTTCCAAAAAGAATAACGGGTCATATTCCTATAATTGCGGTTACAGGCACCAATGGCAAAACTACAACCACAAGACTTACTGCTCATATATGCAAAACCTGTGGCTACAAAGTTGGCTTTACAACATCTGATGGTGTGTATATACAAAATCATTTAATGATGAAAGGAGATTGCACGGGTCCTCGCAGTGCAGAATTTGTTTTAAAAGATCCAACTGTAGATTTGGCTGTACTGGAATGCGCCAGAGGTGGCATTCTTAAAAATGGATTGGCTTTTCAAAAGTGCGACATAGCTATTGTAACTAATGTAAGTGCAGATCATATTGGCCTTGGGGGTATTGAAACTGTCGAGCAAATGGCAAAAGTAAAAGCAGTACTACCGGAAACGGTTAGACGCAATGGATATGCAATTTTAAACGCAGATGATGATCTCGTATATGCTATGCGAAAAAATCTTGATTGCAAAGTGGCACTTTTTAGCATGGATGAAAATAACAAGCGCATAAAGCAACATTGCAGCAGGGAAGGGATGGCTGCTGTATTTGAAAATGATTACATAACTATTATGAAAGGTACCTGGAAGATAAGGGTAGCGAAAGTAAGTGACATACCTATAACTTTTGGCGGTAGGGCAACGCATAACGTCATGAATACGCTGCCTTCTGTAATTGCATGTTACCTGAGTGGTATAAACCTTGAAGACATTAAACTTGGTCTGCAAACATTTATTCCTTCTCCAATTCAAACACCGGGCAGATTAAATTTATTTGAATTTAAAAACTTTAAATTTTTAGTTGATTTTGCACACAACCCTGCAGGGCTTACTCTTTTGTGCGATTTTGTTAACAGACTCGATAGTACTTATAAAGTTGGTATTATTAGCGGTACCGGTGACAGAAGAGATGATGATATAAAAGAAATAGGAAGAATAAGTGCAAGAAATTTTGACGAGATAATAATAAGGCAGGATAAAAATATGCGTGGCAGAACTGCTGATGAAATTGTGAATTTGCTGGTAGAAGGAATTAACGAAGCCAAAGAAAAAGATATTCCATTAACCATTCTGCATAAAGAAAAAGATGCTATTATACATGCTTATAAAAATGTAAAGCCCGGCGCAATAATTACTATAATGTGTGATGTGGTACCCGATGCATTGGAGTTTATCAAAAAATTGAAGGAAGATGAGGATAAAGAAAATGGCACCTTCTGAAATAATTTATCAATTCATACACGGTGCAATTCCCTTTTTGAAATTTTAATCCATAAACTTACTTTTGCACTCCAATTTGTCCCATAGTATAAAGGTAGTACGACAGATTTTGATTCTGTTTGTCGAGGTTCGAATCCTCGTGGGACAACTTAGATTAGTTGATGAAGTAATAATTAACCTTCGTTCGGGATAGTAAATCATTTCAATCGCCTGCTAATTAAATGCCATCCCTTCGGGATTTTATCTTGCTGTTTTAATGCACTATAATAATTTCATCCGCCTGAGGCGCATGAATAAAGCACAACCCCAAAGGATAATATTATTATAGATGAATGGAAATAGTATATACAAACTCCGAAGGAGTGATATTGTTCTCTATCGAGTACACACGTTAATTGGAATTGCTGCCCTTTTTCTCCAGGAAAAATCATCCATCACATTGCAACCTTTATCCATTTTATAGCGCTGTTGTATGCAGCAACTTTGCATAGTCAATAACGACAAAATAAATTTTTAATAAAAAGTAAAATGGCAACACTAACAGAAAAAAGATCGTTCACTGTTCCAACACGGGATGAAGTTGCACCGGTTAATCAAAGCAACTTTGATGCATTGAATAAAGCCCTGGGCTTTGTTCCGAATTTATATGCAACCATAGCTTACTCTGAAAATGGATTGAGCAGATTTTTGGCTTATCAAAGCGCAAAAACTTCTTTATCCAACAAAGAAAAAGAAGCGGTGAACTTAATTGTAAGCCAGGTAAATGGCTGCATTTATTGTCAAAGCGCCCATTTGGTTTTAGGTAAGATGAATGGATTTAATGATGAACAATTATTAGACATCCGCAAAGGCAAAAGTGAAAACAGCAAATTAAATTCATTGGTGCAGTTAGCGGCTGACATTACAACAAACAGGGGTAATGCAAGTGAGGAAAACGTAGAAGCATTTTTTGAACAGGGATATACCAATGAAAATCTGGTTGATTTAATTCTGCAGATCAGCGATAAAACTGCGATGAATTACCTGCACAACCTAACGGAAATTCCGGTTGATTTTCCTGTGGCACAACCACTTTAAAACATTTGTTTGTAGTGATGGTTTGGAGCTATCCAAACCATCACTATTTTACATCATCAAATTACATTATGACGACTGAAAAAAAATTTCCGCTACCGCCATTCACGATTGAATCGGCTTTACAAAAAGTGCAGTTGGCAGAAGATGCCTGGAATACGAAAGACCCCGAAAAAGTTTGCCTGGCTTATACAATAAATACTGAATGGAGAAACCGCACTGAATTTATAAACGGGCGGGAAGAAGTAAAAGCATTTTTAAAACGTAAATGGCAAAAAGAATTAGATTACAGGTTGAAGAAAGAACTATGGGGATTCCGTGAAAACCGCATGGCTGTTAGGTTTGAATATGAATGGCACGACCAGGCCGGGCAATGGTTTCGCAGCTATGGCAATGAATTGTGGGAGTTTGATGAAAATGGTTTAATGCAAAAAAGATTTGCCAGCATCAATGATCTGGCGATTGAGGAAAAAGACAGAAAGTTAAAATGAACACCCCGTTCTTGCTGTTAATAGCATCTGCCGTTGAGCATCGCAATAGTAATATGGAGTGCTGTTTCTCTCATGCGTACCATTATTTTAGATGTGATTTTTTATTAAACAAAATTTGATAGTAAGACCGCATTTTTTATGCTGCTGTCCATTATCTCAATTATCGGTTTAAACTATTATTCAAGCAAATTAAAATGACACTGCCTAAAACATTCACCTTAATAAATCCTCAAAACGGTAACCTTGCTTTCAAGATTTTTTCTTTTGAAGACAACAGCTCGTTTGACCATCTGCAAAGGCATAACTATTACACCATCATATTGATTGCCGAAGGCAATGGAAAACTAAAAGCTGATTTCGCTGAACATGATTTTACTGCAAATACGATGCTTTGCTTTACGCCTTATCAGCCATTTATGATTACAAGTGAAGAGGTAACAAAAGGGGTTGCCATCAATTTTCACCCAGACTTTTTCTGCATCCACAAACATCAGAACGAAGTGGCTTGCAATGGTGTATTGTTCAATGATATTTACAAGCCACCCGTTGTAGTACTGGAGCAAAAAAATACAGATCATTTTTATGGCGTAATAGAACAAATGAAAGCAGAAATGCAAAACCTGCAATTGGCCCAATACGAGTTATTGGTTTCTTACCTCAAAATATTTTTAATAACAGCTTCACGGCTAAAAGTAAATCAAAGCCCGCAGGCAACGCGGGACTTTGCCGACGCAAAAGAACCGTTCATTTTGCAAACCCTGAAGGATGCCATAGAGCAGCATTATAAAACAAAACATTCTGCAAGTGATTATGCCTCTTTGCTAAATATTTCCCCAAAAGCATTGGCAAAAATCACAAAAACCCACTTCAATAAAACACTAACGGATTTAATTGCTGAGCGAATTGTCATTGAAGCCAAGAGGGAATTGTATCTCACCAACAAAACGGTAAAGGAAATTGCTTACGAACTGGGCTATGAGGATGAATATTATTTCAGCCGGTTTTTTAAAACCAATGCAGATGTTTCGCCACAGCTTTTCAGGAATACTGTGGGCTATGCAAGGGCAGGTACATGACAAAAAAATGAAGCAACATAACTCCACCGAAA